>JAYVPE010000050.1:0-2789 GCA_043757575.1 Pirellula sp. | reverse complement strand
AAAACATCCAGCCGGATTCTTTGTTGTTCATCCAGCCAAAGTCGAATCGATTTCCCCAAGTAAAGTCGATTTTATTGCTTGCTTGCTCGGTGTCGGATCGGTTGAGACCGATGTTCATCCGATCGTAAGTCAAGAAATAGCCGGTATTCGCACGTTGCCGTGCGGTCAAATCCTGCAAGTCCTGAAGCTGGACAGGTGCAAAGAATTGCCAATCTGGGTCAAAGGACATGGACTCCGAAAAGGGATGGTATCCCTCGTTGGAGAATCCAACTTGACCTGCGACGGCAAAAGCCGCCAACACAAACATACGAATCGTTCTTTGCAACACGGACATAATAATCTCTTCCACCGTTCCACTAAGGCTTTTCACGATCCGATAGGAGTATCCAGTCGATCGCATGAAATCGGGTTGTGCCACTAGTATCGGAACTGCCGGTGCTTGAAATTGAATCGGTTTAGGTAAAGCGTAGCGAAAAATCCGATCCTTTCGTGCGTTTATTGCTAGCAAAACCATCTTCGGAGTAGCATGCAAAAATGCTTTTTTGTCCTAAAGCGACCGTCAAGAATAAGCCCACTGCTTTAAATTCATGGGCGGATGGACTAAGGAATGGATCGTCAGGGCCGCTGTCAATGATCTTGGTGCGCTTTGTGTTATTTGAGGTGAATATTAGTTGAACAGCGCCACTTTCCGATAGCACAGGCTGCTAGCGGCTGCTAGCCTGTGAGAAACCTATTTTTTTCCTATTTCAAATTCCTCCAATGCAAATCCTACCAGTCATCGCGTTGGTATTGCTAATCGGAATGTTGACCGGAGCTAATTTGTTTTCCCTGGGTGCTTGCTCGCTTTTGATCGTGTTCCAACTGACACGCTTTTATGCGAATCGCTGGGCTGGTAGTTTGACGGTCGAAAGGCAGGTAACCAGCTCCGAATTGAAAATTGGCGAAAGCCTTGCTGTCGGTATGAGGCTCAATAATAACACAGGCTACTTCATTCCATGGCTGTTCGCCGAAGACCTATTGTCCAAGCGAGCTACGTCGCAACCCAATCGCGCATTGGAGGTAACTGGATACCCCGCCAAACTCTATTTTTTTCGACCAAGGCAAATCGCCTTAATGACCTATCAGATTAAAGCCATTCGCAGAGGCTACTTTCAGTTGGGGCCAACCATACTTGAAACTGGCGATCTGCTGGGACTGCATCGCAACTACCGAGTTGCTTCCGAGCCTCATTACATCCTCGTGCTACCAAAACTAGTGCCGCTGCAAGGGATGAACATAACCAGTCGACGTCCGATGGGAGATTTGCATGTCAATGACCGGGTGATGGAGGACCCAACGCAAATGGTCGGCATTCGTGAATATCGACCCGGCGATTCACTCAATCGTATTCACTGGCGAGCCACCGCTCGAACAGGCAAGCTGCACACTCGCATATTTCAACCGACGTGCATCCAAGGTGCGATGCTCGTCCTGGACATGCACAGCGAAACCAACCCCGACCGAAATGAACCGGTCCGAACCGATTTGGCGGTCACGATGGCCGCTTCATTGGCCCACACGCTCTACTTATTGAATCAACCCTTTGGCTTGATCAGCAACGGCCGTGATGCTGCCGACCGGGTTCGACAAAACCGCCTCGAAGGAGAGTTTTCCGATCGCAGTTCGGTTCGTGCCGATGTGGAGATGAACGCAAAAAGCAATCGACTTCGTCCCGTTATCGTCGACGCTAGAAGCGGGCCAGAGCAATTTGCCGAAGTGCATCGAACGCTGGCAAGACTAGAACGCACAGATGGTCTAAGGTTTGCGGATTTACTGACAGAAGCGCAAAACCGTCTGTCGCGTCAGCTTTCTGTCCTCGTTTTTGTACAGCAAGTGGACGATTTCATGGCCTTGGCACTGGGATTGCTTCGCCGTCGAGGTTACGCCGTGTCCGCCATTGTGAACCAGCATGAACAGGACGGTCTGCAAGATTCAGCAGCAAGGCTCGTAGCTTACCATATCCCAGTATTTGCCTTGCCAGACGAAGAAGCAATTCCAATCGTCTGCCGGGATATGCTGCTTGCGGGTTGATCATCCCAACGAAATGACCTACGATCGCGTCCATTGCTTTCAACCTGGGCCGCACACGTACGCGTTTTTGCAAGACCAGTACTTTCTTGTTCCATTTCACTATTTGAGCTGACATTGACTGCTGTTTCCAACCCCCTCAACATGCCCGTTTCTGATTCGCCTGAGTCCTCAGGAATACCACCTCTGTATCGACCGCTCAAGATCGGTGCGGTGGACATTGGCTTTCCTGTCGTCCAGGCTGCACTGAGTGGCTATAGCGACTGGCCGATGCGAGTGATCGCTCGGCGTCATGGCGCTTCGTATAGTCTTTGCGAGGTAATGCTCGACAAATTTCTAGTGGAACTAAAAGATCGCAAACGAACACAACACTTCCTGCACAACACTCCCGAGGAACAGCCCGTCGCTGGCCAGCTCATGGGGGCTGAACCGGAACAGTTCGCTTTGGGTGCATTGAAATTAGTCGAAGCAGGCTTCGCCGTCGTCGATATCAATTTCGGGTGTCCAGTCAAGAAAGTGCTTGGTCGATGCCGAGGTGGGTTTCACTTGAGCCAGCCCAAGGTTGCATTGGAGATCGTACGTCAAACTCGCGATATCGTTCCATCTCATATCCCCGTAACCATCAAGATGCGTCGCGGGCTCGACGACACTCAAGAGAGCCGCGATCGTTTTTTTGAAATACTCGATGGGGCATTCGGCTACGGTATAGACGCTATTACCGT
>JAYVPE010000049.1:0-2798 GCA_043757575.1 Pirellula sp. | reverse complement strand
CTTTTTGATGCTACCTTCGGCCATAACAACTCTTCCTTCAAATGATAGAACCGAACGCCGCCGTCAAACATTGTTGGCCGGACGTCCATTTGTTCATGTCGAAAGTGTACCCTGATACCCAGCAATTACGCAAACGAAGTTAGCGTAACTATCTTTTTAAACCAACAAAAGCCAGATTTTTGCTTGCTTTCAATCGGTTGGAGGCAGCCTTGCCGTCCTTGGAATGGGGCTGCGATACGAAAAAGGGACAGTTTTCAGTCGCTGGAGGTCGGTAACGCCGCCGGGCTCTTCGATTCAAAACGACCTATTTTTCCGTCTTTCCCATCGATCAGTAATCGATCTCCTTTAACAAGGCCCGTTTGTATCTCAATCCAACCTGCTTTCTGTCGACCAAGTCCAACAACTTGCTCTTTCAGCTTGCCGTCGACTATCTTCCAAACCTTGTCGACGCCAGCGAATCGAACCAACGCTGACGCGGGAATAACGATCGCCTTGGCCTCGGGATGGATCTGAATCACGCCTTCTGCGAATAATCCGCTTCGAAGGGTTCCATCCTGGTTGTCGATCCTTGCTTCGAAGACTAGAGATCGATTTACTTGATCCAAACTCGGACTGATTCTCGTAATCGATACTGTTCGAACTTGATCGCTCAAATCAAACGCAAGTTCGAGTTGCATTCCTATTTTCAATTGTTGGGCAAATCGCTCTGGAACGCTTCCACGGAACCGAAGAACGGATGTCTTGGCGATACTCATTAGCGGCTGGCCAGCTTGCACGTAAGTACCCGTCGCGACCAATCGCGATTCGATCGCACCCTTGAACGGTGCTCGCACTGTCGACTCCGACAATCGCTGATTTGCAAGATCACGCAAAGCAGACTGAACTGCGATCAACGCAATTTTTTCACGAACGCCGTTCTGTGCGGACGAAAACCGAGCTGACGCAACTCGCTCTGCGGATTCAGCTAAGTCTAAATCGGCAATACTGATCGCGTCGCTTTTCGACAGTTGGCGAATACGCTCGACTACTTTTTTCGCCTCATCCCAAACCGCCTTGGTTTCGCGTACGGGCGGAGCGTTGTCGGGGTTTAGTCCATCAACGGGATCTCCCACCTTAAGCCCAACTGCAGACCTCGCTTGTAAAAGCTGCGCATCGGCTTGTTCCAAAAGCAGTTGGAACTCCTTGGGATCTAGCTGAACTAAAACATCGTCCTGGCAAGATATATCGCCAAGATCGACAGGTACTTCTACAATTCGCCCAGCAACTTTCGCACCAATTGTCGTCACTTCGTCTGCGATCAGCGTACCTTGGCACTTCACCAACTTCGGCCATTGTATCGGCTCGATTGTCAGTTCGGTGCCTTGTACTACAACTTCAACGGCGGGCTCAACCTTCTTTCCCGATCCGGTAGGCTCTCGACATCCTGCAGCAAAAAAAATAACCAATGCGAAAATCAAGCACGCGCGAGAAGGTATCTTTCGAAACTCTTGGGAGAAGAACATGACGGGTGGGTACATCGAATTCGGGAGGGAGTGGAACGCTCAAAGCGAGCACGTAATACTGGATCTAATTGTGATACTGGATCTAATTGTGATCCGTCAAACAGAAAACATCAATGATCATCCACTGTAGCGTGACGCGTTATGGTAAAACATGAGAAAGGGTGCCCCGACAACCAAATCTTTTTCAAGGAATATCAGATGATTTCTGTAGCTATTTCGTTTCGCAAACATGTTCTTTGGGCAGTTATTGCCCTCTTAGCGCAAGGCCGATCGTCGCAGCTAGACGCACAACAAATACCGGAAAGGTACCAATCTATCCCAGGTGATTCTCTAAGCCTGACGTCGATTGATGTCGCTTCGCTTCGTAGTCGAAAGGATCTCGAGATTGTTCCCTGGGAAATTATTTCGGCATTCGGAAAACAAGAGCTGGGAATCGATCCGCTGCTTGTATCCAGTATCGACATAGCCGCAGGCATGCCGAGCATTAACGGCCCGGAGTTTGGGGTCAGCATCACGACAACCGGACCAGTCGACATCGCGAATCTGAACGACAAGTTATTCGGTGGAATAACCGCTTCGCCAAAAGTCAAAGAAATGCGGTTTCGAACCTTGAACGGTGCTCCTATGAAAGTCGTTCAGTCGGAACCGCAAAAAGTGTTGTTCGGTACCGAAGGCACCCTCCGTCGGATGATGAATGCCAATCCGAAACCGAGCAAGATTGTCGAACTCGCGAATTCCTCGAAGTACCCTTTCCGCGCCGTCACTGCCTTTGCAACCGTTCGCCCACTATTGGACGGTGCCTTTTCCGATGCCAGTGGTAGAGTCCCGCCGCACCTTCGCGACGACATTCAGATTGTTATCGATGAATTGCAGTTCATGGTGAGTGAAACCGATTTTTTGGGCTCGTTGGGCAAAATTGAATTGAAGCTAGTAACCAGCGATAGCGACTCCGCTAAGAAGCTAGCAGAAGCTTTGGATCGACTTCGAATGAATGGAATGGTCCTCGCGGAACAGGCGATTTTGCAAGCCCTTAAAAACGAACCACAAGTTTCGGCAGAGGTTAAGGCCGCTTCCATGAAATACATGCAACGCCTAAAACAATTTTTAAGCAAAGCAGAGTTGTGGACGCTCAACGGAAACGAAATAGCAATCAAAGGGGAGTTCGCTTACACGGTTCCAACCATCGCTGTTTTAACAGGTTTGTTATTGCCCGCCGTTCAAGCAGCTCGCGAAGCAGCTCGGCGAATGCAATCGTCAAATAATCTCAAGCAACTCATGCTGAGTCTCCACAATTAC
>JAYVPE010000048.1:0-10394 GCA_043757575.1 Pirellula sp. | reverse complement strand
AAAAAACAATTTCCTTTGACGCCGAGAATTTTCGAAGTGCGATCTCGTGTTCTTTGGAAATGGTTGGAGGTGATCCGTTGACTGCAATCACTGCGGATGAATCGGGAACCGCTCGATTCACGTTTCCCGCCATGGACCAGCGACAGGGAGCTGATCCCACGTGGGCAGACACAATGGATTCTTTACGAGGCAGACGACCAAGAGAAAAGCGGCTATGGGAATGGCGACGAGAAGCGCCGGTTCTCCCTGTAGTGTTCGAAGACACTGGCAGAGTCGATGATGCAGTGGTTCATTTGCACTTAGAGCAACGCGCAGTCCAGCGATTGCTGGGTCGGTTCATGGCGCAAGGTTTTGTTCATCATGATTTGGCTAGGGCATGCTTGGCACAAACCGCCGATGCGGTTCCACGCGTGATTCTGCTAGGTCGACTGTGTCTATATGGGCCTGGTGCCGCTCGACTGCACGAAGAACTGGTTCCAATAACAGCGCGATGGACCGATCCACACACACGAAAGTCTGTTTTGGTGCCGTACGCACGCGACGCCGAAGCAAAGACCTTGTTCGTGCTTGATGATTCACTATTGAAAACAACTGGAATGATGGTCAGCGAAGAGAGTCAACGACTTCTTCAACGCTCTGCGGTTCGCGACATCGAAGAATTGCAGCCGCATTTGCAGCAGAGAGGCATCGAGTTCGCTGCCGATGCGAATCGCAAGCTGTCGCAGCGGGCGGAAGCCGAGTCTGTTGCAATGCGCTCGATTCTAGAAACGCAACGTAAGCATATTCACGAATCCGTCAGGAAGTACGAGAAGATGAATCCTGATCAGCGGCGATTGGACTTTGGCGATCAGGAAGATGAATTGCAGCAGGCAGAGTCCAACAAGCGTTACTGGTCCAAGCGACTGGAGATGCTGGAGGGAGAGCTAGAATCCGAACCTCAACGCGTGCGTGGGCTTTACGCTGTCCAGGCACAGCGCATTGAGCCTGTTGGACTTGTTTACCTCTGGCCGGTGACGAGGTAATCAGTGTTACGAGAACCTGAAGAAAAACCAAAAATCTATATTTTGGCTGGTCCGAATGGTGCTGGTAAAACAACTTTTGCGGACAAATTTCTGCCAGAATTTGCGGGGTGCAAAGAGTTTCTCAATGCGGACCTGATTGCAGCCGGCCTTTCTCCCTACTCACCAGACTCGCAAGCAATTTGGGCATCGAAATTGTTATTGGAACGGATGAATCGCCTTGTGGAGGAACGCCAGACCTTCTCGTTTGAAACGACGCTGGCGGGTAAATCCTATCGACCAGCAATTCGACGCTGGCGTGAATTAGGATTCGAGGTTCACTTGCTCTTTCTTTGGCTTCCTTCTGCAGACATGGCTTGTGAACGGGTTTTGTCGAGAGTGCGGCAAGGTGGACACACAATTCCGGAAAACGTAATTTGTCGAAGGTTCTCACGAGGAGTAGCGAATCTTTTTCGAATTTACTTGCCGTGCGTCGATAACGCGAAGGATTATGATAGTTCACAAGTAACTCCCCAAAAGATCTGGGAGCGTATTGAAGGCGTTGATTCAGTCATCGCCACGAATCTTTGGAAAACTGTGCAGCATATGGAAAAGGACTCAACATGATCGACCGCCCCCAAAAAATGCTTGAAACACTTTCGGACAAGATTGATAGCGCGTTCGATCTGGTCGCCCAAGAAGTTATCAGTCGAGCCAAGCGAACTGGGACAGAAGTTGTCATTTGGCGAGACAATCAAATCGTTCGCCTAACACCCGAACAAGCCGCTCAGGAATTGGCAACTAAAAATCCACGTAGTAGCAACTGAACTTATGGCAGTTTCACTCGAAGAATTTGCACACCGTGAATGGCTGGGATACGTTCAACCAGTTGGTCTAGTCGTATCTGTACCAGCATTGCTTTCGGCGCAATGCTACATCAACAAGAACATCAGTCGCGAGCAGCAGCGACTAATCGACTTATTGCCCAAAGAAAAGGATGGAACGCTTAAGCCGGAAATAGTTGACTTCCCTTTGTTCGTACGCGAGGTGTTGTCTTGGGATCAAAACGACCTGGTTCTTTTTACCGAACAACACTCGGAGCTTGAAGTCGTACTACCGCAGTATCGTGAGACTCTTCAGCCAACGTACTTCATCCCAACTGATCCAAAGAGTCAGAACGAAATAGCTGACGGGAAAAAATCGATTGCTTCGGTATTGGTAAAAGTGATTCCGCTGGGTCAGAACTTTGACGAGACTCTTGAAGCAGATAGTCATCAGCATTGGCAAGCGAGTCCACAATCGAAGTTCGAGCGTCTTCTCCGAGAGACGAACGTGGGCGTGGGCATTCTTACAAATGGAACACACCTTCGGTTGATCTATGCTCCCCGTGGAGAGAGCTCAGGCTACATGACCTTTGCAGTTTCCGAGATGGCATCGGTCGCAGGTAGGCCAATTTTTTCTGCCATGCACGCACTTCTTTGTGTGGACCGGCTTTTCTTGGTAGCGATGACGCAGCGACTACCTGCAATTTTATCTGATAGTCGTAAGTATCAGAATACAGTTTCGACCCAACTCGCCGAACAGGTCATGTCGGCGTTGTTCGAATTGTTGCGTGGCCTTCAAGCTGCAAATGATCAATCGCGAGGGGAGCTTCTTCGCGGAGTTTTGGCCGATGATCCAAACGAAGTATACAGAGGGCTCCTAACGGTTCTCATGCGGTTAGTCTTCGTCCTTTATGCAGAAGACCGTGGACTGCTGTCGGATGATTCCGTTTATGTAAATCACTACTCTGTCACGGGTTTGTTCGATCGACTCCGCTCGGACGCTGGTCGTTACCCTGATACGATGGAACAACGGTATGGTGCTTGGGCGCAGTTGCTAACTTTGTTTCGAATGGTTTTCTACGGGGCGAGGCACAATTCATTCACTATTCCGGCTCGTAGCGGTTACCTATTTGATCCAAAACGCTTTCCATTCTTAGAGGGTGATGAGTGGAGGGGGGAGAGTGGAGTGTGGAGTTTGAAGAATCAAAATAAAAGCGAGGAGTTGAAAGATGGCGGTGCAGAGTTATCGCGATTTGGAAGTATGGCAAAAGGCGATGGATCTCTCGGTAAAATGCTATCAAGTGACGAAGCAATTTCCGAGGGAGGAGCTGTTCGGGATGACCAGCCAGATTCGACGGGCATCGGCCTCGATTCCAGCGAATATAGCCGAGGGACAAGCGCGCCAGGGAACCAAAGAATTTCTGAATTTCTTAGGAATAGCGAGGGGTTCGCTTATGGAAGTGGAAACACACTTGATTCTCAGCCAGCGGGTCGGTCTGTTACAGGAGACCGATTTGGACAACCTTCTAACCCTGACCGACCAGATCAGTCGAATGTTGGCGGGACTGCGAAAGTCGCTCGAAAAGCGACTGTAACTCAACACACTCCACACTCCACCCGCCCCACTCCACAAATTCCCCTCATTCCCGACGGTGTCATATTCCGAGTTCTCAGCAACCTATTGATCCTCGACGGAGAGCGACTGAGTTATCGGTCCCTGGATGTGGAGCAGATTGGTAGTGTTTATGAAACGATTATGGGCTTCAATATCGAAGTTGCCCAGGGCAAGAGCATTGCGATCAAGCCGGTCAAGTCTCACGGTGCTCCGTCGACCATCAACCTTGAGTCATTACTTGCGGCTAAGCCTGCCGATCGCATCAAACTACTCAAAGAGCTATCGGACCAATCGCTAACTGGGCAAGCTCTCGACAAGATGAAATCGGCAAAATCCATCGACGATCTGCTCGATGCACTGGATCGCAAGATTGCTAAAAACGTCACACCCAACATCGTTCCTGCGGGCGCAATGATTTTCCAGCCATCGGACGAACGCCGACGAAGCGGTTCGCATTACACTCCTCGTGCACTCACCGAGCCAATCGTCCGAACCACGTTAAAGCCAATTCTCGATCAACTCAGCGAAAAAGCATTGCAGGACAACCCCGAATCCCCAACCCCTAGTCCCCAATCCCTCCTCTCGCTCAAGATATGCGATCCGGCGATGGGGTCCGGTGCGTTCTTGGTAGAAGCATGCCGTCAATTGGCAGATGAAGTCGTTGCTGCTTGGTCGTCGCATCAATCTCGGCCAACCATTCCACTTGATGAAGATGAGATCCTTCACGCGCGGCGATTGGTAGCTCAACGTTGTCTCTATGGCGTAGACAAGAATCCCATGGCAGTCGATCTGGCTAAGCTCAGTTTGTGGTTGGCAACATTGGCCAAGGACCATCCCTTTACCTTCCTTGATCATGCGTTGCGTTGCGGTGATTCGCTGGTGGGACTAACGCGTCAGCAAATAATCGGATTTGACCTCAAACCGAAGAAGCAGCTTTCGCTGTTCGAGACCGAATTTCGCAAAAAGGTAGAACGAGCAACTGCGGAACGTAGATCCATTCTGGAAGCAGGAGATGACATGCTTCCAGGCATGAAAGAGCAAAAGCTCAAAATTGCAGATGAAGCATTGTCCATCATTCGCTTGGCAGGTGATGCGGTGGTGGCCAGTTTCTTTTCCGCTAGTAAGCCCAAAGAGCGAACAGCGAAGCGAGACCAACTTGCCATGAACCTCGAAGGGTGGGTTCGAAATGCTGACTTTGCTGCGAGACAAGAAGTTTCGTTTGCTGTCGACGAACTCCGATCTGGCCAACACGCAATCGAACCGTTTCATTGGGAAATCGAATTTCCTGAAGTTTTTTTAGGGACAAGGGATTCGGGCATAGGGTCTAGGGATGGAAAAAGCAAATCCCCTAGGCCCTCCTCGTCCGGCTTCGACTGCATAGTCGGCAATCCGCCATTTGCAGGCAAGAATACACTTATCAATGGTAATCGCGAACACTATCTCGATTGGTTGCAAGAATTACATGAGGAGTCTCATGGGAACGCAGACCTCGTCTCGCATTTCTTCCGACAATCCTTCACTCTCCTACGCTCTCGAATACCTCCTCCCCTCGCCCCGTTTTCGGGGAGAGGGGCCGGGGGTGAGGGGTTTGGTGGAGCGTTTGGCTTAATCGCGACCAATACCATAGGCCAAGGCGATACTCGTTCAACGGGTTTGCGTTGGATCTGCAATCACGGAGGAGAAATTTATCAAGCTCAGCGTCGATTCAAATGGCCCGGACAAGCAGCCGTGGTTGTAAGCGTCGTCAATATTAGCAAGGGCGACTTTGTTGGACAACGAATCCTAGACGCAAAGCCGGTCGACAAGATTACTGCGTTCCTATTTCATCGCGGTGGCCATGACAACCCGGCAACCTTGAAAGCCAACGCAGGCAAGAGTTTTCAAGGGAGTATTGTTCTCGGCATGGGATTTACATTCGACGATACGGACACCAAAGGGGTCGCATCATCTATTGCCGAGATGCATCGCTTGATCGAGAAAAACCCAAAGAACGCAGAACGCATTTTCCCATACATCGGTGGCGAAGAAATCAATACGAGCCCAACGCACGCACATCATCGCTACGTGATCAATTTTGAACAATTCCCGATGATGCGAGTCCAACCTACTGATTCGATTCACTACTCCTCAGCCGCCCTCGAAAACGCAAGTAAAGCCGAACGTGTTCCGATTGACTACGCCCTACCCGTTGCTTTTGACTGGCCCGATTTGATTGAGCTTGTGGAGCAAAAAATGAAGAATATTCGTGCTTCGCACTCGACTGCTCCTTGGTGGCAGTTTGAGCGGCCTCGATCAGAGCTATACAGAACTGTGAAGGGGATGACTAAGGTTCTATGCACATCGCAAACAGGTAATTGTCAAGGTTTCTGTTTCGTCCCAGAGCAAGTAGTGTGGTCTCATACCGCGATTGTTTTTCCTACTAATTCATTTGCAGATTTTGGTGCGATACAGTCTCGTGTTCATCTCGAATGGGCAAGATTCCTTGGTGCAACTATGAAAGATGACTTGCGGTATCTTCCGACAGATTGTTTCGAAACCTTTCCATTCCCAATGGGCATCTTTACCCCATTCGCTACAACGGAAAACCGCCAGATGACAATTAATGGCGAAGACTACTACACATACCGCGCTTCGTTGATGATCGAGAACAACGAAGGCCTCACAAAGACCTACAATCGATTCCACGATCCGGATGAGCGTTCACCGAAGATCATCATGTTACGTGAATTGCACGCCGAAATGGATCGAGCAGTTTTGGAAGCTTTTGGATGGCACGACCTCGCCGAAACAGCCAGTTGCGAGTTCTTGCTCGACTATGACGATGAAGTTGACAGTTCTCTGTTGACTGTTGTCGGTACTTCACTGACAACTGAAAACCGGCAACCGACAACTAGAAAAAAGCCATACCGCCTCCGCTGGCCCGACCCCTTCCGCGACGAAGTCCTCGCCCGTCTTCTGGAACTCAACGCTCGACGTCACCGTGAAGAACTGCTCGCCGGGGATCCGGAGAAAAGTAAGCCAAAGGCTTCCCGTAAGTCGAGTTCAAAGAAAAAGTCGCATCCGTTGCAACGAGACCTTTTCGAGTAATATAGAAAAATTTGCTTTTTTCACAAAACAGAACTGCTATGGCCAAAAAAATACACAAGAAACGCCCGATTGCACCCAGTCAACTAAATAACGAACCCGAACCGACGCAAATTGAGGAGCAAATTGAAGGCCTCGATGACAACGTCGACTCAGGGCTTGGGGATTACCCAATAGATACACTTCTCATTCGCAAAGAGACGCGGACCGTTTTCGACGTAGTTCGCCGAATTAAGGCGAATGGATTTATCCTAAACCCTGACTTTCAACGTGATTTCGTTTGGGCGGCTGACAAGCAGAGCAAACTGATCGAGTCCGTGGTGATGCGAATTCCACTCCCGGTCTTCTACTTAGCAGAGGACACGAAGGGCCGAACCATTGTTGTAGATGGTTTACAAAGGCTCTCAACTTTTCGTGCGTTTCTAGACAATCAATTCAAACTAAAACTCCCCAAGCAAGAAAGTCTTAACAACAAGTGGTTCGAAGAGCTAACTCCCAAGCTTAAGAATCGAATTGAAGATTGCAATCTGGAGCTCTACGTTATTGATTCCAAAGTACCTGAACGGGCGAAGCTGGATATCTTCGAGCGAGTCAATAGCGGCGAACCCTTAACGCGACAGCAAATGCGCAATTGCTTGTATATGGGTAACGCAACGCGATGGCTAAAGGACGAGGCCTATACGGACCTTTTTCTTTCGGCCACAGGAAGGAGTTTAGATCAAAAAAAGATGCGGGACCGCGAGTTTATCAATCGTTTCGTATCTTTTTATTTAATTGGCTTCGAGAACTATGCGAAAAGTGATATGGACGATTTTCTGGCCCGCGGATTAGAGAAAATGACTGAGCTTAACGACGAAAAACTCGGCGAACTCTCAGGTGTGTTCCGAAAGACACTTACAAACAACTATTTGCTGTTTCAACAACATGCTTTTCGCAAATTCAGTATTGGACAAACAAATCGAAGCGTAATTAACGCATCGCTCTGGGACGTGATGTCAACGGAGCTCGCGTCGATTGATTCCGATGAAATCAAGGAAAGTCGCGAGGAACTAATGCGACGCTATTCGAAGCTATTGCACGATGGCGAATTCGTAGATGCGATAACCTATAGTCCAAACAGTACGATCAAAGTGAAGAAGCGATTTACTATGGCAAGAGCGATGCTTAAGGAGCTTTTCGGTGATTACAAAGATTAACCTCTCGAATTTTAAGTGTTTCAAGCTACTTAAGTTGCCGCTAGCTCGACTAACTCTGCTTGCAGGTACGAACGCATCCGGAAAGTCTTCGATTCTTCAGTCGCTGGTCTTGTTACACCAAACTATGCGAGAGCACGAATGGTCACCAACGCTCCAGCTAAACGGCACGGAAGTCGAACTTGGTACGTTCGGAGATATTGTTGACAAAGAATACGGTCGCGATCGGTTTACCATCGGCGTCGATTCGGATTCATGCGCAATTGAATGGAGCTTTACTTATCTAGCAGGGCGCGATGAGCTGTCAGCAAAGGTAGAATCGGTCACAGTTAACGATACTTTCTACCCAGGTGGTGAATCTCTTCACTATCTCCTGCCCGATAATAAGCATGTTGGCGAGGAATTGGGCAAAACGATTTTGGACCTGAGTTACCTTACGGCAGAACGAATAGGCCCGCGCGAATACTACACCATGGTTGATCTTGCGCGACGTACAGTCGTAGGTGCAAGGGGTGAAAACGCAATCGGTTTGCTTTATCAGTTTCGCGAACACCCGGTGCTTAAGGAGTTAGCGATCGAGGGAACACCTCCCTTGCTGCTTAGACAAGTCGAAGCGCGCCTGGCACAGTTCTTTCCGCGTACATCAATCGACATTCAGCACGTAATGAAGACGAACTTCGTTCTGCTTGGATTGCGAACATCGAACGCCACCGATCATCATCGGCCAATCAACGTAGGGTTTGGAATTACCCAAGTGCTGCCAATTTTGGTAGCCGCTTTGGCAGCAGGTAGAGATGAACTATTACTCATAGAGAATCCGGAAGTTCATTTGCATCCCGCCGGGCAGGCGCAAATGGGGCTGTTTTTGGCCGAAGTGGCAGCCGCTGGTGTCCAGGTAATTGTAGAGTCACATAGTGATCACGTTTTCAACGGGATTCGCCGAGCGATCAAATCAAAGCGATTGGCGACGGACGATGTGGTACTGCATTTTTTTCGATCTCGAGATGAAAAAGCTGGGCAACAAGTTACAACGCCAACCGTCGATGCTGAAGGCAACGTCGACCATTGGCCCGAAGGCTTTTTTGATCAATTCGACAAAGATCTGAATTACTTTGCAGGATGGGGAGCGTAACTGTGGAGTTTCTTTTCAATGATCTCTCCATTCATGGTCAGTTTGTGTCACAAGCTGATTTTCATTTGGCTGTAGACAGGGTTATGTCGATTCGCCAAGAGATTCAACGCTTCGGTCGCGATCTGGCTTGCCACAAATGCTTGCGGTCCGCAGTCGTTACGCCGAGCCATTCGATGGAGCAAGCGATCCAGCGAATGGATCAGAACAAGCAACGCGCTTGGATACAGTGGCTCACTAGGGGCGGGCCATTTTGGATTGAGGATCGACAGCATAAATCAGACGATTGGTTCGAGGTACATTTAGATACGCCAATTGAAGATACCGCGGTAGCCGAGGCAGCTTATTGTAATGCACACGCATTACCAAGAACTACCGTCAGCATGAGTCCATCCGATTGGGAGCAAAACCCGATTCAGGTAACTTGGAGAAAATCTGAATCCGAGGTGCAGGCGATCAACGTACCAAACTTGACGCGACTCGCAGACGTCAAGACGCTATTGGAAGCATTGCCTCCGACTTACGATTCATGGAATTCCTTGGAAATATATCTTCAGAAATCATGCGACAATCTCAGCATCTACGAGGACGCATTTCGCACGTTTGAAGGGACCCCTTGGAAAAGGTGTGTCGCTGACAAGATCTGCATGCTCATGGTCGTTCTCAACAAAATGAGCGTAGCTTTTGAGCCAGACGGACAACGAACAAAAGAGTTCTCCACGCTGTACGACACATTCTTTCGCGGTGCGGATCCCTACTTTACTGACGAATCTGATGACAACAAACGGAATTTTGCGGCAGACCTTTCGTTCGACCACCCAACGGATCCTAACGCGAAACTATTCTGCCCGTGGCATGGAAAAGTAAACGTACCTGCAGGCTTTCCTCCAATACGGATTCACTTCAATTGGCCAATTAATTCACCTCGCTCCCTCTTTATTCCGTATGTCGGCGAGAAGATCACTCGCGACTGAATCGAGAAGCGAATATTTCTGGATCTTCCTGCACAATTGCAGCTTGAACAGTTCGAATACAAAGAGGTGAAAGTGCCGACTGTTGACGTAATTGCGTCGAAATTTAGGGGAAAATTTGTTTTTGAAAACCGAACTCATAGCCCAAACGTCAGCCGACAAAAGTGTAGAGCGTCAATTAGAAATTTACGGAACCGGCTGCAAGCAAACGAAAGCCAAACACATTTGGCGATACTGTCCGCATCACCTTCCCAAGGGCGTAGTAGTGTAATAATGGCAACATCTTCAATTGAATGGACAAACGCAACATGGAATCCAGTGACGGGTTGCGACAAAATCAGTGCAGGGTGTAAGTTTTGCTACGCGGAGAGAATGTCCCGACGGCTCAAGGCGATGGGGCAAGAAAATTATGCAAATGGGTTCGAATTAACTCTTCAGCCACATATGCTTGAGCGACCGTTGTCGTGGAAAAAGCCGAAGCTAATCTTCGTCAACTCGATGAGCGATCTGTTTCACAAAGATGTTCCGCAAGAGTACATCCTGCGAGTTTTCGACGTGATGAGGCAAGCGGATTGGCATC
>JAYVPE010000047.1:0-2819 GCA_043757575.1 Pirellula sp. | reverse complement strand
CAAAATTGCGGTTTTTGATATTTCGATCTTGACATTACCTAGGTGCAGTAAATAGTTTGGAATATGGGTAGGACAGTTCCTGTTTTAGTTGGGGAGCTTTTCCAATGCAATTCGAAAACAATGCAAGTAATCATTCGATAAATCACACGCTTGAGCGGTTTTTTGCCGGACTCTCTGAGTACGCATTCCACTCACAGCTTGGGGTAGCTGATACCGAGCTAGTCAATTATGTCAGCAAACTCTTGGTCCGTTTCACCAAGACCGATGCGTTGCATCGAATTCGTCAGCTAAACGGGCAAAGGGCAACCGAGGTTGTCACAATGATGACGGAAGCCCAACACAGAATCGGCCTCGCCAAACGCGAGGTCCACCGGCACATAGGTGACTTCACACTTTTTTGGACAGGACTCTATCCCGAATCTCTTCGAGGACTGCAGGGGCCCGACCGATCGGATCAATTCGTCAGCTATTGCCACCAAGGCAAGATGGCTTACGAGATCGCAAGTGAAATCGAAGCGGACGAAGATTCCGAGGCACCGTCGGATCTGTTGCACCGTCTGAGTGAACAGTTTGAGATGTGCGCGTATGGGCTTAGGGAAATTCGCCGGCAGTGGGAATCGGGAGCTGGAACTGACGGTGCAATTTTGATGTAGCAAGTTTCCGTTACTTTACAGCGTCTTTGGCTTTTTTGCCCTGGCCGGTAGCAACTTTGCTTCGAGCTTCCAAAAGAGATTTCAATACACCCTCGCGGCGTCCCTCTGGCAAGCTCTCCCAAGCGAGTTTGTAGTAAAGTTCGACGGCGGCCCAATGCCGCTGCTGTTTCGCGTGAGAAGCTAAGCTCAAGTAATAGGTCGCATCCGAGCTCATCGGATCCGGTCCCGTTTTTTCCCGGTGGGTTATCGCGGCTAAGTACTCATATTCCGCATTCTTCAATGGGACACCTTTTTGGCCCGATGCATATTGCGACGGCCTAGATTGGCTCGAAGCAAAATCGGGACTGGTGGGCTTGCTTCCTGCTTGGGATCGAATCATAAGATCCAATTCATTCAAGTCTATGATCGTTGCGCGAACAGTCGCAATTGCCGATGTCCTTGACGCTCCGGATGCCAGTGAACCAGGCCCTAACGATTGGCTACCGATTGAATTTCGGCGATAGCCGCCCAACTCGGCTGATCCCGAATCTGGGACCATAACACTCGTCTGAAGCGAGAAAGTGCCAGCGGTCGGAAGCTGAACGATTTGCGAAAACACACTACGTAAAGGGTTTAATGCAAACACCGCGACGGTCAGCAACGCCAAAGTCATACGTCGTGATTTTCGAGTCAGTATCCTAATGGACATTTTCGGGGCCTTTATAAGTTTATTCGTTCGGTGCAGACATTTTAGTTGCGGTTAGATTTTCGGTAACGCATACCCTAGAAGAACACCTGCCAAAACAGAGGTGAACCATATTATGACTACCGTGCCAAAAAGTTTCTGCGATTTAATTCTAGAAAACATGTAATAGACTATGTAAAGCGGAGCAAATAAACACAGGAGCCCCTGCTTTTTGGACTCGAAAAAGGCGGTGAAAATCAGTGCGAGATAAGCGAAAATCGCGAGAAGCAACATTCCTGTCCCGCACGCTCCCGCGAGAACTGGTCCCCAGTCGGCATTTTGTATCCTTGCCATCCAGTTGATGCTGGATACCTTACCGGTTTGCTTCGAATCCATTTTTATCAATATTGCCACCAAAAAAATTACTAATCCCGAAAACAGGCCAAACATTGTCCACCACGGAGAGCCGGTGGCCAGTAACCGTTTCTGTACCGATTCTTCGCGATCCATCATCGCGGCTGCTTCGTTTAGATTCTTGTTCCCAAATTGACGCTTTTCGCTACTCTTATGCCCTTCGACCTTGGTTCCTTCTGCGAAGTTGAAACCACAATGAGTGCAGATCACGGCCCCTGGTTTCGAAGGCTGATCGCAATGCGGACAAAACGTTCCAGACTTTTGGACGAGGCCTGCGGTGTCAAGCAAACCAGCCATCATGTTCGTTGACGGCTGTGGACTCACAGCTAGTGGCTTAGCTTGCTTGGGCGAGGCTGCTGGCTTAGCAGGAACTCCGGCAACGGCGGACGCAGCTAGGGGAATCTTGACTAGCTGCTGGCATTTGGGGCATTTGCCTGACTTGCCCGCCATGCTGTCGGGAACGTTTAGGCTTTGTCCACATTGGCAGGTGACTCGAATCGGCATGCTTACCACTTTCATTGGGAAAATCTCGAACCATATTTGTACTAATATTCTGGACCGAGACCCCCGCAAGAACAACGTCATTCCACGATTTTTCTCACAGGAAAGGCAAACCAGGAATTTTTAGTGGAGGCATGTGGCACGAAAGTTGCTCTCTGGGCGGTCTTCCTGCGTGCAATGCCGTTTTGGCGTTTTGCACCAATCGAACCACAAACTCAGTCACCTCTTTTTCTAGTATGGAGTTCCGTTCAATGGCTGCCGCAACCAAAGAAAAGACCAAGGTTAAGCTCGTTCCACTTGGCGATCGGATCGTTGTTCAACGAGAAGTATCGCAGGAGAAAACCAGCGGTGGAATTTTCTTGCCTGATTCGGCTAAGGATCGTCCGACACGGGGCAAGATCATTAGCATTGGCGATGGACGAGTACTGGACAACGGTAGCCGATCGACTCTGCAGGTCAAAATCGGCGACCTCGTGTTGTTTACAAGCTACGCAGGCGAAAACATCGAAGTCGACGGCGAAGAATACTTGATGATGAGCGAAAATGAAGTTCTCGCGATCATCGGCTAAATTAAATCGAATTTCCCC
>JAYVPE010000046.1:0-2819 GCA_043757575.1 Pirellula sp. | reverse complement strand
AAAATATCAAGGCTGCGAGTTGATTGAAAGTCGGACTGTTTGAGAACTTTACCAAGTTCGATCAACATTGCCAAACCCTCCGCACTTTACCCTCATCGTAAATTCATGACTGCCTCAATTTCAATAGCGAGACTGGGCAGGCGGGATCGCAGAATTGGACGCCGAGTTAGTCGCCGATGGGGCTGACGCGTTCAAGGTCGGAGAGGGTGACGAGTATGTTTTGGGAACAGAGTTACCAGGTGCCCCCGAAACCCCGGCGATGCTTGTTCCCGTTGTTGATAGTACATTTTGAGTTAGTCGAACGTTGAGGGCACCAATTCGCTGATAAAGGTCAGGTTGCAATGAATTGATCGCAATGCTTTGTTGGTAATTTTGAACCGCCTGCATTAACTCTCCAGAATTTTCGCGCAGCCTGCCTCGTTCGGACCATGCTCTTGCATTGTTTGGATCCATTGCCAAGGCTTCGTCTAGATATTGCTCGGCGATCTTGGTTTGGTTAAACTCCTGATGGAGCTTGGCCAATTCAACCCGCGAGTCGGAGACGTTTGGACTCCTCTGAGCCCATCTCTTGAGTAAGTTAAACGCTTTGTCCGATCGACCTGTTTCGACGAGGAGCACAGCGAGAGCCCGATGGCATTCGACGTGATTTGGCGATAGCTCCAATGCTTGATTGTAAATCGCTTCTGCATTATCAAGCATTTTTTGGTCTTTGGCGCTGGTGCCCAGACGGTGGTACGTAGAAGCGAGATTGTAGTATGTGTCTGGATTGGTCGGATCTGTCTGCTTGGCCTGTTCGAATGTTTGAAGCGCTTCTGCGTAACGCCCCTGCTGGTAAAGAGCAACCCCGGTCCCGTTTTGGGCCATTCGCGTGCAACCGCTAGATCCAAACCAAAATAAAGCTGCAAAAAGTATGCAAGTTGCAATAAAGGATTGGTTTTGGGGAAATGGATTCATGCGTTGCGTTCTCTTTCTGACTGCTCGATTGCCCGCCCGATAGATGTCATAGAAAGCCAATACCAGGAATCGTCCACCTAATACAAGAGGAAATAGGTCCCAGTGTGGCCAAAATGCCATTTTGGAAAAGCGGTTTCACTTTTAGAATCGCCAACCATGCAAAACGATACTAAACCACCCATGCGGGCAGCCGACGGCTACCTAAGACATATCCAAGCCCTTGAGTCTAAGATTCTAGAGCGAACAAACATAATGCGTCGCCTCGTAGGGGTCCGGCTGGCGCTTGCACTGCCTAGCCTAGCATTAATTTTCTTTGGCCTAACACTGAAAGAAGCAAGCGGTTGGAGCTGGAAAATTGGCACCCTGCTTTTCGTAGGCTTTCTAGCTGCTGCATCCTGGCACGAGACAAACCTTTGGCTCACCTCGCAGCTCCGCCAAAGGCTTTATGGCTATCGACGTTTGCTAGCTCGTTGCAATCGGGATTGGGCTGAACTGACTCCACTGCCGACGGAAGTATTTTGCGCGGAATATTATTCTGAGTTAAGCCGAGATCTGGATTTGTTCGGTGACCGAAGTCTTTATAGATGGTGTTCGCTAGCTATGACTCAAACCGGTGCCAAGAATCTATGTAGTTGGTTAACCCAATGGGTTCCTCGTGAAAGCGTCGAAGAGCGTCAAGCTGCGGTTCAAGTGCTCGCAGCCGATCGAGTTTGGCGCGAGTCTTTTTTTGAAACGACATGCGACTATCGAAATCAGCAATCCAGCCCTGAGGGGCTCGCCCAATGGTGTCGAGATGAATTTCATTTTGCAAAACGCCCATGGGTCCAATGGCTGACATGGCTCAGCCCTGCTGTCCTACTCGCCGGCATCGCATTGATCGTTGGATGCAAATTCCAAGAAAACGAAGTGGGACAAGTCGTCGGATTGGCTATGGTACTCAGTGGTGCCGCTTCGAATTTCTTACTCACCATGGTGGTGCTTGGGCCGATTCACGATATTTTCGTCAAGATCGGAACGGCAAATCGCGAATTGCAGTCGCTTGTAAGTATGATTCGAGCGATCAAGAAGCTCGAGTCCAAACAATCGTTGCTATCGAGAATTCGCGAAAAGTGCTTTGACGAAAGGCATTCTGCGGATCAATCACTCGCACAATTGCAACGCATTATGGCACTGGCTGGAATGCAACGCAGTCCACTCCTATTCATCCCCTATCTTGTTTTGCAAATTGTCTTTCTTTGGGATGTTCGAGTTTTAGAACTTTTGGAGCGATGGAAGATTCAATTCGGAATCTTCGCCTCCGGATGGCTCGAAGCGATCGGAATGATTGAGACACTTTTTTCTGCAGCCGCAATCGCCGATGAGTATCCGTCATGGACTTATCCAACGTCGATTGACCCGAGAACATTAGCGCCGCGTTCAACCCATTTGCTGCAGGTTGAGGGAGTGGCACACCCGCTGTTGAAGGACGCTAGTCAAGTGCCCAACAACGTAACAATCACGAGTGATAGACCTTTGTTGCTAGTAACTGGCAGCAACATGGCTGGCAAGTCGACATTGCTTCGTTCGATCGGGGTGAATTCCCTCCTGTTGCGACTTGGTGCACCAGTCTGCGCTACGAGTTGGTCCGGTGCGGTTTGCGAATTGGCTTCGAGTATTCGCGTTCAGGACAGTTTGCAAGACGGAGTCTCCTTTTTTATGGCGGAACTAAAACGGCTGCGTGCGGTCGTTGATACAGCGCAAAAAGAAAACCATCCTGGCGGCAAACAGATGCTCGTATTGCTCGATGAAATTCTGCAGGGCACAAACTCACGCGAGCGTCAGATCGCGGTAGAACATGTGCTCGACAAATTGGTCGAGTGCGGCTG
>JAYVPE010000045.1:0-10463 GCA_043757575.1 Pirellula sp. | reverse complement strand
TGGCTCACCCCAAAGCCTCAAGGAATCAGCAGCACGTCGAGATCGGAAATTCGCAAGAGGCCAAAACGCAGCCGCCTGCTGCTTTGTCGTTAATTAGGTTTGAGTCGAACCTTAGTTCTCACCAATTGCTTTCAACCGAAACCGCGAGGGGTAGTTTGGAATTCCTCGCCGAGAAATCCGGGCGGGGACCATCGAACCGCAATTAGATTTTCGCACCGGCACCTTTAGTGAATGCCATGAATGCGGATTCGAGATTGATTTCTTCTTCGGCGAATCGCTTGATTGCTATGCCGTTGCTAACGAGCAATGTCGCCAACGACGAATAATCGCCCGCATCTACTTTCAGAGTCGCTTTTAGCGATTGGGCTACGACATCTACCGTTTGAACCAATTCGTGATTGCTGAGAAGTTTCGCGGCTGCGGCCGTTTGATTCTGCACTGCGAGCTCAATGAGTATTGCCATATTTGGCCTTACTTGGCGAATCATAGATGCAACATCGTCGCTTGCGATCATCTTGCCCGAGTCAATGATTCCAACTTTGTTGCAAACATCAGCCAACTCGGGCAGGATATGGCTACTGACGATGACCGTTTTGCCCATCGCACCAAGGCGACGCATGAGCGCTCGCATTTCGATTCGTGCACGTGGATCCAAGCCGCTCAAAGGTTCGTCGAGTAGCAAGACTGCCGGATCGTGCAGCAAGACCCTTGCCAAACCAAGACGTTGCGTTTGTCCTCGCGAAAGTGTGTTTGCGTAAGCGTCCCGCTTGAACTCAAGGTCCACGACTTCTAGCATTTCATCGCAGCGTTTTCGGCGTGCCTGTGGCGCGATACGATACGCAGCGGCAAAAAAATCCAAATACTCGATAACGGTCATGTCATCGTAGACTCCGAAAAAATCCGGCATGTACCCAACAAGACGTCGAATCTCTTTTGGATGTGTGTAGATCGAGTATCCGCACACGTACGCTTCGCCATAAGTCGGCGTTAAGAGTGTGGCGATGATACGCATGGTTGTTGTCTTGCCCGCACCGTTCGGACCGATGAAGCCGAATAAGTCCCCCTGGACTAAATCGAGATTAATGTCTCGAATAGCGTACATGTCGTCGTATTTTTTTGTTAGTTGTGACGTCTTAATCACGATTTTGTTCCGATTGGTGGATTGGCCGAACCCGAATCGGGCGACACCGATTTGAGTTTGCTGACCGGGATGATCAAACGCAGGAACGTCTTTCGTTGTCCTTCGGGAACTTGTGTCGGCCTGGAATTCCGTCGAATGGACCATGTGAGTAATGGGTCCTTGAATTCACAAATCAAAATTGCACGATCCAATCGAATCACATCCGAACAGTCGAGCTCACTTAAGTACCGATTGTAAAGCCCCGTGTATTTGCTGCTACCTGCAGACTCGTGAAAGCTAATCAACTCCATCAGTCGGTCCAAATTGCCGATACTCGCCGGATTCCATGGTGTGCTGCGTTCTTCACCACCTACATTTTGACGACGTTGCAGGCGACGCGTAATGTCCTTGGGCACCGTTGCAGCAGAAAAGGAGATGCGTTGGCCAACACGAATCCGAGTGTCAAGCGTGTAAGCCCGACCGCGATAAATTAACAAAGCATCCAGTAGGTCGACATCCAACGGGTTTTCAAAACTACCTTCAAGCAGGTCGATCGAACCAGACACCATGGATAGACTGTTTGTTTCTTTGGGCAGCGTGATGCGTTCCTGCCAAGTTGCGATAAGCGATTTTGTCCCTGCGGCAGGAATGCCGACGCCACGAATTCCATAATTTAATTTTTGATGGGAAAGGGTGTTTTTCTTCTCAGATTCGTTTCCCCATGGTTCACCTGTGTTCATACCGATTTTGTAAATTGGCATGCCTCGATCGGTAGCAACTGTGGATTCGAATCCACCAATTCCTTTTCCTGGCTGCCCGAACCAATCGAGTTGGACTTTACTAATCGCGCCCCCGTTCAATCCCTGAACGCGACGATGAGCGGAAAAGTCAAAAGCGCCCCGATTGCCACCATAGCAATGGGCAAACGCACGTCCTCGAAGCGTTTGTGTTTGATAGTCAATGTCAAGTACTTCCAAGCTGTTGATACTTGGCATTTCCGGCTTCCATCGCAGTGCAAGGCCATAAATGAAAATGCAACTACCAAGCGAGCAGACGAGAAGTGTTATCCAAGTACCCTCTGGTTTTCTCCAACGCTGAGATACTAAAAAGTAGTCCAATGGGCCGATTATTAAACAAAGTAGGCCAGCGAGGATCGAAATCGAAGTGAGACTCCCTAACGTCAGAAGAGGGAAATGATCCAGTGTGGAATTCAGTTGGCCTGAGATATCGTCGTAGCCCAGGTACGCACGCTTTTCGGTCTGAACATCTTTCTTTTCCCATTGCTCATTAAATAGGTTTTTTAAAAGACTAGGGCGGCTTTCCCACGCTAGTATCTGTTCGCTATCCAGTTCGACTGCCAGGAAATTGACCTTTCCAGAACCGTACGCCCATCTTGCGATCATCGGAAACCTCGACCGATTTTTTGTCTTGGATTCAAACTCAACCGTGCCAGATTCCAGCTCGAATAGACAGCATTTCAGATTTCCTAATCTGCTTTGCGAACCTAAATAGGATTCGAGCGGAGCAGGATCGCAATCTACAGAGATCTCTCTAAAAGTTCCAGGAACGAGCGAATTGAATTCGGGTATCTTTAGCCATGATTCTGCGTTCTCGCCAAGTGTCAATACACATCTGCCTCCTTGTGCGATCCATTCTCTAATCGCGAATGCACTCGAATAATTCATGTCTTGATTAAGTTTCGCATTCCCAGACGACAAAATCAATAAATCAACTCCGCCATAGCAAATTGCTGACAAGGGCAACTGGTCAGCGCGAATCAATTGGACCGTCGAGTGTTCAGGCATCGCCCCGCGAACTGACTTCATTGCCCCTTGGCTGAGCTCTAGCCGATCGCTTCCGATACCTACTACCCACGGCTGAACAGAAGAAATTGCCGTGCCGCGTTCTTCGGAGAGCAATGCTCTTTCGTGAATGATAGATCCGTCCAAGCCAACGATTCGAATGATTACAGGCCGGTTGCTTCGACCGTGCTTGGCTACCACTTCGATTCGTTGAGTCGATTTTGGCTGTAGCCTCACGGTCCATGAATCACTTTGGTAGACAACCGGAACTCCATCCCCGTCAAACGTCTGGATCTCCAAAAGCCCATCGATTTCAGTTGCGCCTGACGTAATCGTAATCGAAGTGCGTGTTGGAAAGCCCACTTTCCAATAGCCACCGAGTCCCATGTCCGCTCGAAACTGAACCGGATCGGAATCGGACGGATTTTCAGCGCGAACGAATCTGCCTGAGTCCAATGCGGCAAAGCTCAGAATCGCTATGGAAATTTTTAAAGAGTGCAAACAAAGTGAGCCTGTATAAAGGAAGAATGCTCTCCAAAGAGAGCACGCTTTTGATATGCCACCGTGTTTCTCAATGAGTCGATCAAGCTGGCCTGAATTGGATTTGAGCAAATTGACTCTGAGTTCTTAATCGAGACGCTTAACCAATAGGTTCTTGAAGTAAACCTTGCTTCCTGGATCATGGGCTTGCAATGCAAACGTGCCTTCACCCAGTTTCCGCTCGAAATCTTTACCCGCTTCTTGTTCATTTGGTTCAGTGTATTCGACTAAAGTTTTGCCGTTTACTTTGAGGGTAACCTGTTTGCCCTGGACAATGATCTCTTGGGTGTACCATTCGTTATCCTTGGCCGCCGGCTCCAAGACATCCTTCACCGAGTACAAACTGCTCGTTCTGCGTGGATCTCCTTTGTAGGAATTGTTCACTTGGCATTCGAAGCCCTTTTTGGGCCAGCCTTCCTCTTGAAACGCGGTATGGAAATAGATCCCAGCGTTGCTGTTGGGCATCGTCTTTACGTCAGCTTTGAAGTGGAAATTCTTGAATGGTTTTTTATCACCCACATAGAAGATGTGACTTCGTTCGCCTTGGCAAACGAGGCACCCATCTACAATGGACCAGCTCTTCGGATTCTCATTGATCTTCCAGCCATCGGTGCTTTTGCCATCGAACAGTTCGACGAATTCGGCGACTGGCGCATTGAACGAAATTAGCGTTTCAGTTGTCTGTTTTCCCTTGGCGTCGCCACCTGGAAGCAAACCGGCTTTAATCCGTTCGCCGAAAGTCTTGTCTTTGCCAGGAGCCTTCTTTTCTTCGGCCTTCTTAAGGATCTCTTCGATCTCTTTGCGAGCCTTGTCCGGTTCCTTCTTGATCATTTCCGCGTATGTTTTCTTCAGCAAGCCATCGGCCTTGAGCGTCTCTCCGAATGGATTGTGCTTCTTTTTATTTTCGCCATCAATGTGGCATACGCAGCACTTAGCTTCCGCAACGAGTTTCTTAAACTCTTCGTTCTTGCTGTCGTCGGCGTAAAATTTCTTGAAGTGTTCGCCGAACTCCTTGGTAGCAAATGCGGGCCGAAAGGAAACGGTTGCCATCAAACCGATGGCACAAACAAAAAATAACATTTTCATACTAAACGACTCTCCAAAGGTGGCACGAACGGAAATAGCGGGTGGCGATTCGAAAGCGGGTGGCGAACTATAATTTTCCTCAAAAGTCTCTACCGAGATATCTTGATTAAAATACCAGAGTGCATCGCTGTCAAACCGTGTACCCAAATAGGAGCAAAATAGATGCCGAAAATTGGATCTCGAGGCATAGAATATAGAAGGTGGTTGAAGGCGATCTGTCGCGTGGCTATGCGGGAGGGCTGGTGAATTGTTTAACCATGAGGTGGTGGCTAGCTACAGTTTGGGAGGTACAGAGTAAATGGAAGTCGAGTGACTAGTGTCGCTAAACCTTTTTGAGGCGAGGGAGCAATTCTCGCTCGACCCATTTGGTGTCGACAGTGCCCTCTTGGAATTCCTTTTGTTTGAGGACGGTCGCATGAAAACTCGCCGTAGTCTTGATGCCAGTAATTCTTAGCTCGCTCAGACTTCGAAGCATGCACTCGATCGCTTGTTCACGCGTCGGGCGATGCACAATGAGCTTGGCAATCATCGAATCATAATACGGCGGGACAGTGTACCCGGCGTGCGCATGCGAATCGACTCGAACCCCTAAACCACCAGGGATAAACATTTTTTCGATGCGACCAGGGCATGGCTGGAAATTTTTGTCAGGATCCTCAGCGTTGATCCGACACTCGATCGCAGCACCAATGGGTTTGATATCCGCTTGTGTAAACGGAAGGGGTTTTCCCGATGCAACCAGTATCTGCGACTTTATGAGATCGATCCCGGAAATCATTTCGCTCACAGGATGCTCGACCTGGATCCGAGCATTGACCTCGATAAAGTAAAACTTGTCGTTTTGATCTACAATAAACTCGACAGTCGCTGCGTTGTAGTAGTTTGCTTGTTGGATCAACCTGACCGCAGCGTCGCACATGGCTTTTCGAGTCGCCTCGGGCAAGCGTGGGGACGGGCTTTCCTCGATCAATTTCTGGTGTCGACGTTGGACAGAGCAATCGCGTTCGTGTAAATGCACAATGTTTCCGTGCTGGTCGGCGATGATCTGCACCTCAACATGCCTCGGCCGATCGATGTACTTTTCCAAATACACACCGTCATTTCCGAAGGAGGCTTTGGCTTCGGTTTGGGCTTGAGAGATCGATGTTTGTAAGGAAGCTTCGTCGAGCGCAACACGCATCCCTTTGCCGCCCCCACCGGCAGTTGCTTTAATCAAGACTGGAAAACCGATCTTGCGGGCTGCGGTCAGTGCATGTTCCTCTGACTCAAGAAGACCGTCACTTCCAGGAACGACTGGCACGCCAGCAGCTACAGCCATTTCTCTAGCAGTATTCTTATCGCCGAGTTTTTCCATCGCTTCGGGTGATGGTCCGATGAAGGTAAATTTGCAACTGCGGCAAACTTCGTTGAAATCAGAGTTTTCGGCTAGAAAACCATACCCTGGATGAATTGCATCGACATTGCCAACCTCGGCTGCCGCAATGACCCGATCGACGCGCAAGTAGCTGTCCATGGATTTAGCTGGTCCAATGCATATTGCTTGATCTGCCAATTCCAGATACTGCGCACCCCGGTCCGCTTCACTGAAAATAGCAACCGTCTCGATACCAAGCTCTTTGCAGGCTCGAATGATACGTAAAGCGATCTCGCCTCGATTAGCGACAAGCACACGACTAAACATATTTAGCCTCGCGTATCGATTTTGAAGAGCGGCTTACCGAAATCGACTGCTTCTTCGTTTTTGACAAGTACTTGAACGACCTTGCCACGCATTTCCGCAGGGATTTCATTAAAAACCTTCATCGCTTCGATGATGCAGATAATAGTGTCGTTTTGAACAACGGAGCCCGTTTCTACCAAGTTCTTTGCATTTGGATTGGCTCGAGAGTAAAAAGTCCCGACCATCGGCGATTTGATGTAAACGATATGTGGACCGTCTGCCTCTGTAACCGAGATCGCTGCTGCGGCAGTCGGCAAGGATGCCGCTACCGACGGAGCCATCATCGCTGGCGAGAGGTTCGGTTGGCCATGGCCCGCTCCGCACAATCGGATTCGTTGATCGTTCTGGCGTAGATCGATTTCGCCGAGTTCGTGCTCCTTCATCAACTCGATCAACTTTCGAATACGATCGATGTCGAATACGTCTTCGGTTCGTTTGGTCGATTCCGCCATCTCTCAAAGGGCCTTTCGGAATGAAAATCTTAAAAGGAAACTGTTATGCAGTAACGATTTATACATTCCAGCTATGCCCGCTGGAAGCCCTGAATCGAAACCTCTGAACTGGCTAAAGTCACAGGAAACGCCATTTCGTGCCTTGAATTTGTCGACCATTGGGATTGGCAGCTAGTCTTGGCGACGCACCGCCTATTTTTCAGGTACGACGTTGCCGTCCTTTTTCTCTTCCTTCGGAGGGATCTTAAATGCACCATGCTCGGCGGCGAAGTAGGCTGTCAGATAAAAGAGCTTGGCTGCCGATGCGATTTTATGATAATTGATCTTGGAGATTTGGTCTGTCGGCCTGTGATAATCGGGATGAAAACCACCGAATAGGAACGCAACAGACGTTCCTTTCTTGAAAAAATTGGCTTGATCGCTTCTTCCAAAGACACCTTCCTCGTCATATTCGAAGGCGAAGTTCACGTATTGATTCGCCTTGATGATTACTTCGTGAAGATCTTGGTCGCCTCGCTTGCTGCCAACCAAGTGGATCGATGTTTCGTTATCACTTGCGGCATCTCCTTGTTTTTCTTCGTTTCGACCGACCATGTCAACATTGAGCATGCAAACCATTTTGTCCAGTGGTAGCAATGGGTGATCGACATAGTGGGCTGACCCTACCAATCCAATTTCCTCGCCAGCAAACCACATGAAGAGAATACTTCGCTTGGGCTTGATTGGGTTGGTGGAAATTGCTTTAGCGATACTAAGCAAGGCTGTTGACCCAGATCCGTTGTCATCGGCACCTGGAAACAGCGAGCCATTCTGAATACCAAGGTGATCCAAATGTGCTCCGATAACGACGTAATCATTCCGGAGTTCGGGATCGGAACCTGATTGCCAAGCGAGCACGTTGGGAATTGCGGTGGGTTCTTCGCGATAACGAAACTCGAGTTTCAAATCACCTGTTGCAAAGTGCACTTCGATGCTATTTCCTTCGATGGGTTTAATCCAGCTTGGATCGCCTTTGAGCGATTTCAAGATCGTCATGACTGCGGCGGTTGAAATGGTCCCTGAAAGACTGGCGGTTCGCTGTTGCCCTCCATCTCGCAGAAGCTGCGATCCCGACTTAGGCTCAGTACCAACAATTCGGAAGGTCGCCATCGGTTTTTGACGCGCAAGAAGCATTGACGCTCGACCTTGAGCTTTTTCATCGGCAGTGTAAAAGACGATCTTGTCTCGCAGCGAAATAGATTCATCTAACTTTGGGGATTCGCCCGAAAGGCTTACGAAGGCAACGCCACCACTTAGTTCGGGAACATTAGTGAATCGTTCGAGCCCGATCGCTTTATCAAACAGGATCGAAAGTTCATTCGGGCCGGTCAACTTGGATTGGGTAGGCTCAACCCACAGCCTGGACATCGGAAGCATTTGAAAATAAGTACCACCATCCCCGACGGGATCCAAACCAAACTCAGCCGTCTTTCCAGCGACCCAATGGGCTGCTTTGGTGTATCCAATTTGCCCAGAACCGCGACCTTCGAAAACAGGGCCTGCGAGAATCGAAAGCCACTCTTGAGCTCGTTCGTCAGTGATGGCATCAAATCCGGCTTTGAAATCACTTGGGGGTTCGACACTGCCGTTGAATTGTGCTTGAACATCCAAGGTAAAAAGCGTAATGGACAAGAAAAAAAGAGCTGCGAAACTGGCGAGACAACGGTTCATGGAGTTTCCTTGGGAAGCTAAAAGCTTAGACGACTAATAAATTTAAATTCATACAGTATAGTCAGCAATTGGACGACATTGTCTTTTAAAGATGCCCTGGAATAAGTAGCGAGGGAACGCCGTACGGTAGTCGGTATCATTTCTGTACAACCGCGATCACCGACATGGCATGCGATAGAGTATCATACAGCCGTGAAATTGACTTTGCCTTGATGTTGTTTGCTACCAGTCTATTTTTCTAATGCAAGGAAGAACTTGCCCAATGACCAATGATTTCGACCTCCATCCCGCGACTGACGCTAAAGCGATTTCTCATGCTGGCTTGTTGACTCACCGACATATAGCATTGTTGACCGACGGTTATTCGACGCCATTCCTGGCGAAAACGGCGATCAGCATGCTGCGTTATCGTAAGTTTGATATCGCAGCCGTCATCGATCGCAACGAAGCTGGCAAAACCGCTCAGGAATTGTTTGGCACCGGAGGCAATGTGCCGGTAGTCGCAGACCTTTTCGATGCAAATGAAATCGATGCAACGAAGATTGACGCCCTGTACATCGGTATCGCACCTCCAGGAGGCAGGCTTCCCGACCAGTGGCGTTCGGTAATCCAAGAAGCAATCCAACGCAAAATCGATGTCGTCTCAGGTTTGCATGATTTTCTAACGGACGACAAAGTGTATTTGCAATTGGCCAAGGAAAGCGGCAGCCTATTGATCGATGTCCGACGCAACAGTTTTAAAGAGACAGCGGTAAGTCACTTGTTTCGCAAAGGAAATATTCGTATCCATGCTGTTGGGAATGATTGCAGTATCGGCAAGATGGTAGCCAGTCTGGAGATTCAAATGGGATTGGTTGCAGCGGGGCAGGACGCAAAGTTTTTGGCAACTGGCCAGACGGGCATCATGATCTCTGGTGAAGGAGTTCCAATCGATTGCGTGGTCGCTGACTTTGTGAATGGTGCTGCGGAAAAACTGGTAGTAGAGAACGAGCGACACGATTTTCTGCTAATCGAAGGTCAGGGAAGCATCTCACATCCAGCATACTCGGCAGTCACTTTGGGGTTGCTTCACGGTTGTGCCCCAGACGGATTGATATTTTGTTACGAAGCAGGACGCAAGCAGGTGAAGGGATTCGACAATATTGATATTCCGCCAATGAAAGATCAAATGCGAGCCTGCGAAGTCAACGCTAACTTACGTCATCCATGCAAGATAATCGGTATCGCGGTCAATACGCGACTTATGAACAACGACGAGGCGTTGGCGGAAATCGCACACGCCGAAGAGATCTACGGATTGCCTGCCTGCGATGTTTACCGCACGGGTGCGGACAAACTGGTGCAGGCTTGTATTGCGTTGCGGGAGGAGCTACTTTCGAAATGAAAATGAAATTGTATCGCGTGAGCCTTCCGCTAGCTCACAAGTTCACCATCGCGAGGGAATCAATTACCACTCAGGCATCTCTGATCGTCGAGCTCGAGCACGAGGGGGTGTTCGGTTTCGGCGAAGTTACTGAGAACAGTTTTTATGGTCATACGCTTGATTCCGTAACCGCATCTCTCGAGCGAATCACGGAAATTTTGGACGAATACATCGATCATTCGCCAATCGAGCTTTGGCCGAAGATGCGAGATGCGATGGATTGCGATATGTTTGCTCTGTCAGCGATCGACATAGCTGCTCATGACTTGCGTGGTAAACGATTGGGAGTGCCGACTTGGCAAGACTGGGGTCTGGAATGGACTGGAATTCCACAGTCTAGCTATACGATCGGTATCGACACGATTCCAAAGATGATTGCCAAGTTGCAGGAGCAACCGGGGTGGAGTATCTATAAAATTAAGCTGGGCACATCAAAAGACCTTGATGTTGTGACGGAGTTGCGAAAGCATACGGATGCGGTATTTCGTGTAGATGCAAACTGTGGCTGGTCGGCGAGCGAAACGATCGCGAATTCAAAGGTGCTTGCAGATTTGGGTGTTGAATTCATCGAGCAACCACTGTCGATTCAAACGCCAGAGAGGGACAAACG
>JAYVPE010000044.1:0-10468 GCA_043757575.1 Pirellula sp. | reverse complement strand
TCCCGGAGGCTAGATTCGTCCACATCCACCGAAATCCCCATGTTGTTTTTCAGTCGACTCGGAAAATGTTGACGGTCAACTTCCAACTGCACTGCCTGAAAAAAAAGCCGGGCAAGGAAGGGACCAAGGAGCAATGAAAAGAAAAAGCCATGAAACTGATCCTCGACTTCGATTATTTTCCGCTGCAAATTCCCACGAGTGCTAAAACATCAAGGTCGAAACACGACACCACTTCCCAACAAGATCGCGCCAGCCAGATCGAGAAACCCGATGTATAATAAGATTCGCAGCGATACCGATGAAGAATTTCTCTTCGACCTGCAGGACGATCCCTTTGAACTCACCAACAGCATCGCCGATCCCGCACTGGATCCCGTGCTCGGCCAGTTCCGCGCGGAACTGGCCGGCTGGATAAAATCCATTAGCGACCGAGCTTGTCCTGCTGGGCGTTAGGCAAGTTAACTGGAGATATTGAACCTATGAAACACATCCTCGTCACCGCACTGCTGCTCCTGCTCTTCGGCACCATCGCCGCCGCTGAAGGCCAGGCAACCCGGCCCAACATCCTTGTCATTGTCGGCGACGACATGGGCTATGCCGACGTGGGATTCCACGGCGTGAAGGACATTCCAACGCCAAACCTCGACGCGCTCGCGGCCTCCGGGGTGCGGTTCACAAATGGCTACGTGAGCGGCCCGTATTGCTCGCCCACACGCGCGGGGCTGATGACCGGACGCTACCAGACGCGCTTCGGGCACGAGTTCAATTCCGGCGGCGCGGGGGGCGGGTTGCCGCTCACGGAGAAAACGTTGCCCGACCGGCTAAAGGCGGCGGGCTACCACACCGGCATGGTGGGCAAATGGCATCTCGGCTCGAAGCCAGCGATGCATCCTCAACAGCGCGGATTCGAGGAGTTTTTTGGCTTCCTCGGCGGCGCGCACAGTTACTTCTCCGCAGCCGGCATCCTGCGCGGCACTGATCCGGTGAAGGAACTCGACTACACGACTGACGCCTTCGGGCGCGAGGCGGTGGCATTCATCGAGAAAAGCAAAGACAGTCCGTGGTTTCTCTACCTCTCTTTCAATGCCGTCCACACACCGATGCACGCCACGGATGACCGGCTGGCAAAGTTCCCGGACATCGCCGACAAACAGCGCCGCACCTACGACGCGATGATGCTCGCGATGGACGACGCCATCGGCAGAGTGCGGCAGAAAATCGACGCACTCGGTCTAGCGCAAAACACGCTCGTCACCTTCATCAGCGACAACGGTGGCCCGACAATGGTCGGCGTTACTGTGAACGGCTCCCGCAACGAACCGTTGCGTGGCAGCAAGCGCACCACGCTTGAAGGCGGTATCCGCGTGCCGTTCGTCGTCTCCTGGCCAGGGCGCATCAAGCCCGGTGTGTATGACAAGCTGGCCATCCAGCTCGACCTCCACGCGACCGTGCTCGCGGCGGCTGGTGTGGACCTGAAGCCGGACTGGAAGCTCGAAGGCGTGAACCTGCTTCCGTTTCTATCCCGCGAAATATCCGGTGCGCCGCACCACGCGCTCTACTGGCGTTTCGGCGAGCAGATGGCCATCCGCAACGGCGAATGGAAGCTCGTGCGGTACGACAGCGGGGCCGACACAAGCGCGGGCAGTCGCCGCGGTCACGCCGCGGTCACGCCGCCGTCACCGCTGCAAAGCTCTACAATCTGGCGGCTGACATCCACGAGGACAATGACCTGTCCGCAGCAATGCCCGACAAGACGAAGGAACTCCAGGCGAAATGGGACGAGTGGAACAAGCTTAACATCGCGCCCGGCGGAAAAGACGACGGCTCCGACAGCGACGGGGCCGAGCCCGGCGTGACGGAGAAGAAGCGTTAAGGCGGACCCCCTCACTCCACGGCTCCGTCCAACGCCCGATCCGTGTCACTTGTGGCGCAGTGAAACGTAAATCCCTGGCAGTAACCTTTCCCTTCACCCTTACCGCCGGAGAAAGTTTCCTTTGTATGAAATCTACATTAGAGAATTTTGACCGACCCAAAAACCACCATATGAAAATCCTCCTCGTCATCAAGGGTAATCTGAAGATCGGTTACTCCCAGAGCCGAAACCCTGGTTAGATCGGGCCGGAATTTGGCTTCGGCTGGGTCGTCGGCGAACACTTCAAGCAACCGGTGTTAATCATCAAAACCGCGTGGGGTGGCAAGAGCCTCAATGTCGATTTCCGGCGGCACCCGTCTAGCGAAAATAACGGTTAATGAAAAACCTAAGCTCCAGTTCCTTCCAGTGCGTTCTCAAGAGGAATCGCCAACTGGACAGGCCTATCACTGGAATACCAACGCCGTGACGTATTACCTAATTGGCGAAGCGATCGGACAGGCGATGTTGGGCATGGTTGACTTGAAGTCATCCAAATAGACTCCGTGTACTTTTTAGAGATTGTTTAGCAATGGAAAAAGGTTGTATCATCGTTCTGCTTATCCTAATTGCGGTTCTTGTGGCTCAACCCGCGCAGGGGCAGACCTTGAACGAGAGTCTCGTTCTGGAAGACCCGGTCAAGCTGGTAGAGCAGGCTCGCGAGAATGGCCATATCGTTCGCGGCGCGATTCTGTTTCATCAAGGCAACATCAACTGCGCGAAGTGTCATCGGCCTACCGCCGAGAAAGACCGCTTTGGCCCGGACCTTAGCCGCATGGATCCGAAGGTCACTGATACGTCAATCCTAGAGTCCATTCTGCAGCCTTCGAAAATAATCACAAAGGGTTACGAGTCCATGGCCGTACTGACCGTTGGAGGTCAGGTTGTTACCGGGATGGTCCTGCATCAGGACGACCAGAAAATGGTTTTGCGAAGCGGTCAAAACGTCGACCAGTTAGTAACCATTGAACGGAAAGATATCGACAAGTCACAGCCGAGCACTAAGTCGAATATGCCTGACGGACTGGTCAACGAGTTGAAAAATCGACAACAGTTTCTTGACCTGCTTCGTTACGTTATTGATATCAAGGAACGTGGGCCGGTTGCCGACGCTTCTGAAACCAATTCGATTGCTCGCCGTGAATTGAGCGCCGAACTCAAAGGTTTGGTCCTGATCAACAAGCTAAATTGCGTGGCCTGCCACGAGTTCGAAGCTGCCGAATCGAGACTCATTGCTAATCGAGCGCCCGATTTGAAGTGGTCCGCCAAATGGTTGAACCCAAACTACTTGGCAAAGTTCATTGCGGAGCCCCATCAAACCAAGCCCGGAACAAGCATGCCGCACCTGTTGGGCCATCTGAGTGAATCATTACGAACGGAATCGGCACAAGCAATCGTTCAGTATCTTGTTTCGATCAGTGGTAATCAATTTCAGACGCAAATGGAAGTTGACCGTGATAAGGACGCAATTCGACGAGGCAACGAGTTATTTCATAACGTCGGCTGTGTTGCATGCCACTCGCCGCGAAACGAAATCGCGATCGAGCAACCGTGTGAGGACTCGATTCCACTCGGCGATCTTACTGGCAAATACGACGCAAAGGCACTCGCGACATTTTTGGAGAATCCGCACGCCGTTCGACCATCGGGGCGGATGCCGAACATGCAGTTGACTCACCGAGAGGCTTTGGATTTGTCCAACTTTCTGCTTCAGTCGAGCAACCATGGCGCTGGCGAGTCGGCAACGCCATGGAAGACCGATACGGCACTAGCTCAAAAAGGCAAGCAGTTGTTCGTGGACCTTAGCTGTCTTAAATGCCATGCGGATTTCATGGACACCGAGCCAGGATTGACGACTCAACGGGCGCTTGTGGAACGGGCGAATGTGGAACGGGCGAATGTGAAAAGGGCGCTGGTAGGACTGAATTTCGACCGAGGTTGCCTGTTTGGAAGCCGCGGTGACTGGCCAGACTTTCATTTTATCGGCGATGACATACAGACCATCCAAGCCGCGCTGAAGAGTTCGGCTACGGAGCTAACGAACAAGCAGCAAATTGAGTTGACGCTTGCTTCGTTCAATTGCATTGCCTGTCATAGTCGAGATAATCTTGGCGGCGTCACAACGGTTCGAAGTCAGCACTTTCAAACCGCGAACATAAATCTCGGAGAACAGGGAAGAATCCCGCCAACGCTGACCGGAGTCGGTGCCAAACTGAATGCGAAATGGATGCGTGACGTTCTGGTCAACCATCGGTCTATTCGACCGTACATGAAAACACGCATGCCTCAGTATGGCGAGCAGAATATCGGTCACTTGATCGATCTATTTCAAACGACAGACCAACTTTCCGAAACAGAATACGCAACGTTCAACGATCAAAAGGAGATGCGAAAACTGGGGCTGGAGATTGCTGGAAATCGAGGGCTGAATTGTGTTGCTTGCCATACGTATCAATACAAACCTTCCGACACTATGCCTGCTGTTGATTTAACTGAGATGTCTGAACGGTTAAAAAAAAATTGGTTTTTCCAGTACCTTTTGGCGCCGCAAAAATTTAGCCCCAACACCGTCATGCCATCCTACTGGCCAAACGGCAAAGCCATTCGACCCGACATCTCTGGCGATCCAAAATATCAAGTGGAAGCACTTTGGCAGTACCTGATCGATGGTCGTCAAGCGAACGCGCCGCCAGGTGTCGTCAAAGAGCCACTCGAAATTATGGTCGGCGAGGAAGCCACGATGTTGCGCCGCAGCTATGAAGGGATCGGCAAGAGAGGAATCGGCGTTGGCTATCCGGGCGGTCTGAATTTGGCCTACGATGCCGAACAGATGCGGCTAGCAATGATCTGGGATGGAAAGTTCGTCGATCCAGGCGGTGTTTGGAATGGACAAGGGCATGGCATGGTGCGCGCGCTAGGGCCAACAGTCAATTTCCCAAAAGGGCCAGAGCTGGATGACCAAAAAGATCCGTGGGTTGTCGACGATGGCCGCCCGCCGACTCATCGGTTCAAGGGCTATGTTCTCGATGATGCTAGAAGGCCAACACTTCGATACACGTTGGGAACTATGGAAGTTGAAGATACTTTTTCGGAATTTACTGAAGTTGAAACTGGACGCGTTCAATTGCGACGTCGAATAGTAATAACTGCCGCAGAACATCGCGAGCGTTTGCGTTTTCGCATTGCGGCGGGCAACAGTATCACTGTTATATCTGGTAGCGAGTTTTTGATCGGAAAACGACTGAAGATTCGAATTGTCTCAGACCACTCCGCGAAAACGATTGACGATGGCGATGGCGTATTGGTTCATGTTCCTCTCGAATTCAAGGACGGACAGGTCCATGAATTGGTATTCGAGTATCTATGGGAATCCTAAAGAAATAGCATGATAGAGCAACTAATCAAAACCTTCATTGCGATAACGATGGCCTGTGCGCCTCAGCAAGAGCCGCTAGGTGAATTCTGGGGCACCGGTGAACAAGAATCTAAATACTATAAACTCGTCGATGTCCCACTGCCGAAGGAATTGGCAGTCGAGGCTAGTAGCTTTGACGTACTTCCTGATCAAAAAACACTAGCCATTGCAACGCGACGAGGCGACATCTTTTTGGCTGAGGGAGTGTTCAACGAACATCCTGAACCTCGGTTCAAAAAGTTCGCCGACGGACTCGACGAAGTTTTCGGAATCGCCTATCGGGATGGCTCATTCGTAGTGACTCAACAAACCGAAGTGAGCCGGATTACAGACATCAACGGTGATGGCCGAGCAGATCGCTTCGACACGATAAGCGATGCGTGGGGCTTCCGAAACTATCACGAATTCGCATTCGGTTCCAAACCCGATGCGGAAGGCAATATCTGGGTCGCGCTTTGTCTATCGGAATCGTACAACTCCAAAGTGCCGTTTCGCGGTTGGTGTTTAAAGATCACGCCTGACGGAAAAACGATTCCTGTTTGCAGTGGTATTCGAAGCCCGTGCGGCATTGGGCCCAACGAACATGGCGTGATGTTTTATGCCGAGAGTCAGGGGCCATGGAATGGATCATGCAGCTTGAAAGTGCTGAAACCAGGAGGCTTTATGGGGCATCCGATCAGTTTCAATTGGTACGACCTTGCTCCAGAGTTGGGACCGGCACCCTTGAAGCCGAATACTCCGTCTCGACTGGAAACGGAACGCAAACGAGTCAAGCAGCTTGTCCCGTACGCCGTCGTATTCCCGTACATCCGCATGGGTCGTTCGATTTCCGGTTTCATGGTTGATCGTACCGATGGGAAGTTTGGGCCGTTTGCAAACCAAATCTTTATCGGCGACTTCAGTCTCGGGGTCATGATGCGAGCTACAACAGAAGAAGTTAACGGAGTCTGGCAAGGTGCATGTTATCCGTTTCGCGAAGGATTCGATACAGGTCTGCTGGCGGTCCAGTTTACTCCGGAAGGAGGTCTTATTGCGGGTGGTACAAATCGAGGCTGGCCCGTTCGCGGCTCGAAAGACTACGCAATCCAACGACTGGATTGGACTGGCTTGGTCCCATTCGACATCAAGGAAATCAAGGCGAAACCAAATGGGTTTAAGCTCGCGTTTACCAAACCGATCGACCGTGTGATCGCATTCAGGCCACAGACATATCAGCTTAAGACATTTACTCATATTTATCACCAAGCGTACGGCAGCCCCGAAGTCGATCAGACCATACCCGAAGTGACCAAAGCAACCGTCGCCGACGATGGGTTGAGCGTGATCATTGAAGTTGATGGTTTGGTTCAAGGCCACGTGCATGATTTCCATCTTCCCGACATGCGATCGGAAGACAACCAAAGTCTGCTTCATGCAAGTGCATACTACACCTTGAATGAAATCCCAAAGCAGATCGAAAACGGAAATCAACGATCAAAAGCAAATGAAACGGTCATGAAGCAAGAGGAGAGCGCGAAAGACTCGACACGCGGCATTATCGACTTTAAGCAGCCAAAGGATGTAGTTCAATTGGTCGGCCCTAACGGGTCGGCATTTGTGCCTGAGAACCCTGAAATGGATTGCAAATGGACATTTGCTGATGGCGTCCTGACGGCCTCTCCAAAGTGGGATAGCGTATTGACTCCGGAAGCCTATCAGGACTTTCGCATGCACGTGGAATTTAACGTCAACAATGCATTGGACTTGCCGCCAGAGATGAATGGCAATTCAGGAGTCTACATCCAGCAGCGCTACGAATTGCAAATCTTGAATTCGTTTGGCGTGCCGCACGAAAATGATCCGGCGATCGTTTGTGGCAGTATCTACCAACAAAAAAAACCGGATCAATTGGTTTCTAGACCATCGGGTGACTGGCAAAGTTTCGACATTGTGTTTCGGGCTGCTCGTTTTGATGGAGACCAAAAGATTCAGAACGCAAGGATCACCGTTTATCAAAACGAGCAATTGATTCACGATGACTATCCGTTGAGGCGCAAGACGGGCGCCGGAAAGAAGGAGAGTCCCTATTCGCTCCCGATCAAACTACAGGGTCATCACAATCAAGTGCGTTTTCGAAATACCTGGATCCAGCCCTTGATATTGGCGAAACACTCCCTTCCAGAAGGTGAGTTATGGTTGACGTACAAAGGAGGCGACGGTCCAGGCAAAGGAAAGCACGTTGTCCTGATCGCAGCGGAGCAGGAATATCGCAGTGAGCAATCGATGCCCATGTTGGCCAAGGTCCTTGCTGAACATCACGGTTTTGATTGCACAGTGCTTTTTTCCGTTAACGAAAACGGCGAGGTGGATCCGACTCTGCCTGCCCCCAACAAGGACAAGACCAAATTGCACAACATTCCTGGCCTCGAACATTTGGCAGATGCTGACTGCTTGATTTGGATATCACGGTTCATGAACCTACCAGATGAACAGATGGAAACCTTTCATAACTATTTTGATTCTGGCAAGCCATTGATTGCTTTGCGAACCGCCAATCACGGCTTCATGGGAGGGAAGAAATATAGCGTGAAGGAGCGCAATATCAGCTTGCAGGAAATGCTGGGAGGCACCTTCATGGAGCATCACGGCGGATGGCATCGCGAATCAACCCGAGGGCTCATCGTCCCCGCAAACAATTCGCATCCAATTTTGATTGGAGTGAACGAAATCTGGGGTACATCCGATGTCTATCGCTGCCACAGCGAAAAGCATCTATTTCCGGCTGACTGTACCGCTCTGGTGATGGGGCAACCTCTCATCAATCTCCAGCCTGATGCTGTGGCCAACGCCACCAAGCAACCACTGCCTGTTGCATGGACGAAAACATGGACCGGCAACAACAACCGACCATCGCGAATCTTTCATTTCACCATGGGGTCCGCCGAAGATTTCGCCAACGAGGGGGTGCGAAGAATAATTGTCAACTCGGTCTACTGGGGACTTGGTATGGAGTCAGCAATCGAGTCCGATCGCTCAGTCGACATTGTCGGCGAGTACCAGCCTTTGCCTCCAGGCTTCAACTACGAAGAACTCGGCGTCAAATCACGAAAGCCCGAGTTCTACAAGTGAATGAGAGACTTAAGATGGGAATCTGGTTGAGTAAGAGAAAACAGACGGTAAACGACGTCTGGAATTTCGAGATCAAAATCTCTTCGTACGCGATCTGGAAAGTGGCGAGCAGACTCGACTGACGAATAGTTCACATGAACGAGACATTTCTTTCCGCGACTCCGAATGGAGCCCGAACGGGACACGCGTCGCATTCGTCGAGGCGGATACGACAGACGTCAGGTTTCGGCCAGTCCTTGTTCCGGATGATCCGTCTTATCCGAAGGTTGACAACCATCGGTTTGCAAGAGTTGGTGAAGTAATAGAGTCACTTCGCGTGGGTATCGTTGACTGCGACGGAAAGGATTTGCAATGGCTGCCGATAGAAGTTCCAAAGAACGGCTTCTATCTTGGGCAAGTCGAATGGGCAGGAAACTCAAATGAAGTGCTCGTCGAAACGCTGAGCCGATTCCGTGATAAGCGTGAGTTTTGGCTGGTTTCGGTTGGGGGTCACGTAAAGACGATCTTTACGGAATCCAACGAAGCATGGGCAGTTCCTAGCCAAAATACCAATTCCGGATTGACCTGGATTCGAGACGGCAAAGAATTCATTGTTGTCAGCGAGAAAGATGGCTGGCGGCACGCCTTCCTGTATTCGCGCGAAGGCCAAGAACGATCGCTGCTGACACCCGGTGACTACGACATTATCGAACGCGCGATCGTTGATGAAGAGGGCGGTTGGTATTACTTCTATGCATCGCCCAACAATGGAACGCAAAAATATTTGTACCGTGTGCCTCTTGATGGGTCGGGAACGCTAGAGCTTATCACCCCGAAAGACCAACCGGGAACACATGACTATGATTTCTCTCCCGATGCCAAGTGGGCGTTTCATACGTATTCGACGTTAGATAGTCCACCAACTGTCGAACTTATTGCGATGCCAGAACACCGCGCCGTGCGTGTCCTTGAAGACAACAACGAACTGCGCGCGAAAATGAAAAAACTAATTTCCTATCCCACAGAGTTTTTCCAGCTCGATATTGGCGATGGAGTATCGATGGACGCTTGGACGCGTGAGGTCAATCCAGAGGGATACGAGCGATCGGCTCCAATCAACTTTGCGGATGGCCTACAGGGCAAACTTCTGATGATAACCGGGTCCGGCGAAACGAACACCCACATTCAGATCATCGAAGGGTTGGTCGATCGACTAATTGAACTCGGCAAGCCTTTTGATTACATGGTGTATCCAAATCGGGATCACGGTCTTAGCGAGGGGCGTGGATCGGAAGTCCATGTGCAAACGCTGATCATCAGATATCTCATCGAGCATCTTCCCGCTGGTCCGAGTTAGCCCAACTTCCCCAACCACTTTGATTGGAACAATGAAAACATTGGGTTTTGGATTACTTCTTGGCAGAGTTCTTTTCGTTGTAGAGTTTGTCGACCCATTTTACGAAGTGTTTGATGTTGGGAAGATCGGTGTGGCCCCCGTCGTGTTGTCGCCATCCAAGTTCACCGTCAAGCAGGTCAGTATTGACAGCCGGCATTTTTTCGGTGTTGTAGTCGTCGCTTCGACCTAGATCGCGAGCACCAAGCAATCGGAATGCTGGCTGAGCAGCAATCGTCGCCATATAACTGCCTTGTTGATCCAGCCACAACGCGTCGCCTTTTTCGGGGACTCCGTAGCTGATGAATGTCATGCGTGGAGCACAAAGCGCAATCAGCATGTGGGAGTCTACCGGCAAGTCGCTGGCGTTTTTGGAACCGAATGAAGATTCGGCCGTTCCGTACTTCAGGAAGTTCCCTGCCATCCAGTGGTATTCGCCGGAGCCTGTCAGATTCTCGACCGCTTCTCCGAAGTTACGTCGATAGAGACTTGCACCGCCTTCACCCGACGAACCGACAAGCACCATCGCGAAACGTTGGTCGAGTGCCATCGTTACAAGTGCTGCTTTGCCGTAACGCGAAACGCCATCAATGCCGACTCGTTCAGCGTTCACTGCCGGGTCGGTTTCGAGGTAGTCGAGCCCGCGAGAAGCTCCCCAAGCCCA
>JAYVPE010000043.1:0-10472 GCA_043757575.1 Pirellula sp. | reverse complement strand
TTACGAAAAGCAGTCTGGTTTCGAACTGTTTTTCGCAATGTCCACCGCAGCAATACTTTACAACATAAACGTGATTGCCCATGAATAATCCGCGCTAGTGCATTGCCAAAAATTCGGGGTTGACACGATGTTTTGCGTATCCATTTCACTCGGTAATACTTCCTCGTCTATACCTTCGGGATGAAAAGTTGGGCAACTTTAAATGCTCCACAATCCCAATGTTTTAACAGCCCAGGCTTTGGCTAGGGATTTAAACTATTGTTAATATCTAAGTCTATCGAACCCCAATCCCAGTTCCCTGAGTTAAAAACCGAGGAGTATTTCATGGCAAAGCGGGCAGATTCAACTGAAACGGTAACGGACGCGACGGAACAACCATCGCGTCGCATGTGCGGTGCGATGCAAGTTCACCAGTGGCTACTTGAATCCGAGCCAGATTTCAGAAGAAATATGGTCGAGTTTGAGCGTAACATGCGGAGTCGGCTGCGCATCGCGATGGTTGCACGTACAACTCCCTACAAAATCAACGTAGTGGTGCACGTGATCTACCAAAATGCTTCGCAGAACATTTCCGCGTCACAAATCATGAGCCAGATCAAGGTGCTGAACCAAGATTTTCGAGCCAAGAACCCTGATCGATCCAAAACGCCTGAAGCTTGGAAAGGACTGGTCATCGATCCCATGATCGAATTCGCTTTAGCAACGAAGGATCCTACCGGAAAGCCGACGGATGGAATTACCCGAACTGCAACCACACAGAGTGGATTCGAGGACGATGACAAGGTTAAATTCGACGTAAGTGGAGGAGCAAAGGTTTGGCCAACCGACCGCTACTTAAATATTTGGGTATGTCAACTCAACGGTGGCCTACTTGGTTACGCTCAATTCCCAGGTGGGCCTAAAAAGAGCGACGGCGTTGTAATATTGCATTCAGCCTTTGGGACAAATGGAAGTGCGAGAAAGCCCTTCAACAAAGGACGTACCACAACCCATGAGGTCGGGCATTTCTTTAACCTTCGGCACATCTGGGGTGACACGGAAGATTGCAGTGGGAGTGATCTTGTGGCGGACACCCCCAACTCGGAAACGCCAAACTATGGCAAACCCACTTTTCCCCATATTTCATGTTCGAATGGACCACAGGGGGACATGTTTATGAATTACATGGATTATGTTGATGACGATACCATGGTTATGTTCACGGCTGGGCAAGTTGCGCGAATGCATGCGACACTCGAAGGCCCACGCAAATCTCTACCAACATAGATATCCTCGGTGCAAAACAAAATCGACCAGCATATCCTTTGCCAAAAGTGGATTCACTCACACGAAGAAGATACTGTGTCGGGGTCCGTTTATCGGCCCGCCACATTTGGGTTCCCGCCGTCACGAGGTCGCGAAGAAATCGATTTGCGGACCGACGGAATGGTCCAGGGCCAAACGGCAGGGCCAGACGATCGCCGACAATCCCGCAGCGGTAGCTGGTCGATCGAGCATGGAATACTAAAACTCAATCTGCCGACTAGCGAACGCATTTGGAGAGTACAAGAACTCAAGGACGACAAACTGATACTTTGTCGCCTGTCGCATGAATAGTGGACATTACGGACGAAGGAACTACTTGCCGGATTTTTTGATGGGTGGCTCACTGGGCTCTCTTTTTTCGGGAGCCGTAGCGGAATCCTTTACTAAGTCAGGCTTGATGACCGCAGGGAGTTCTTTGCCTTTAGCAATGAACTTCATCGAAATGCTGTTCACACAATGACGAGTGTTCTTGGCTGTGTATTGCTCGCCATTGAAGACGTGTCCTAAATGCCCACCACAGTTCTCGCACATGATCTCGGTTCGCATTCCGTCCTCGTCGATTTCATGTTTCACGGATCCCTTGATTTCGGCATCGAAACTCGGCCAACCGCAATGACTTTCAAACTTATCCGTCGAGTTGTAAAGCGGGGCGTTGCATCTTTTGCAAATGTATGTCCCGTCCCCTTTGAAACTCGTGTATTTCCCAATCCCAGCTCGCTCAGTTCCCTTTCCAATAATCACCTTCTCTTCTTCCGGGGACAGTTTGTTAAACGGATCGCTCATTTTCTTTGTCTTGCTAAGGGGTACGGATTTTTTCGTTTTCGACTCCGACTCACCCTTATTCGCGGACGGGATATCCGTGGACTTTGGGGGTTCAAACGCACGAGTCGAAGTGTAGGCTACGAACGCTAACAAAATGGAAACGCCAAACAGGATGGGAAGTCGAAATTTCATCTCTGCCTCGAAATGACTGGAAGTAAGGAAAAACGGGAAGCGGGAAGGCAACCATCGTTCATGTCAGGCTGAGGACAGCCGGACCTGCGGTGAAAATAGCCGGACCCAAGTGACGCTTCATTATAGCAACCTTCAAGCCCAAAATCAGCCAGTTCTTTCCTTTGACTTGACCGACCCAGCGATTGCGGATAACTTTTTAAGTTGCCACCGACGAGCGTTTTTGATTGCTAGCACGTCGGTTTTGTTGCGGGTGTGGCGGAATTGGCAGACGCGCTAGACTCAGGATCTAGTGGCTAAATACATACGGCCGTGGAGGTTCGATTCCTCTCATCCGCACTAATTGCTTGATTCCGTTGACCGAAAGTCCTCTCCCACTCGACGTATGCCAAAAGATTTTCTAGCCGGGGTGCTCCCTGAGTATGACGTGGTGGTGATCGGAAGCGGATTAGCCGGGATGACCTCTGCCAACATTCTGGGACGGGCTGGTCACAGAGTACTTTTGCTTGAGCAGCACTATAAACTAGGCGGTCTGGCCACTTGGTTTAAACGCCCTGGCAGCCACACCTTTGATATTTCGCTCCACGGTTTTCCCTTCGGCATGATCAAAAGTTGCCGACGCTATTGGAATGAGGAGATTGCTGCCAATATTGTGCAATTGAAAAACATTCGGTTCGACAACCCGATGTTTTCCCTTACAACGACTTTCAATCGAGAAGACTTTACTAAGCTGCTGACCTCCCAATTTGGAGTTGAATCCGAGAGCGTTCGTCATTTCTTCGACGCCGCGCGCGGAATGAATTTCTACGACGACCAAAGGATGACGACGGGAGAACTCTTTGAAAAGTTTTTCCCTGGTCGCGAAGATGTCGTCCGACTGTTGATGGAGCCGATTACTTATGCCAACGGATCCACACTGGAAGACCCTGCCATCACCTACGGAATCGTCTTTTCTAACTTTATGGCCAAAGGCGTTTTTATCTACGAGGGTGGCACCGATGACCTCGTGGGAAAGATGCAAGCTGAACTGACCCAGAATGGTGTCGATACCCGAATCCGTTGCGATGTTTCGAAGATCCTCGTCGGACCCAGCGGCGTCCAAGGTGTCGTCGTCCATGGTCGCGAAATCAAATGCCGAGCCGTCGTTAGTAACTCGAACTTGCGATCTACCATTCTCGACATGGTCGGGCCAGAACACTTCGATCCGCAATTCCTGTCCGATGCTCAAGCAGTGCGTTTGAACAACAGCAGCACTCAAGTTTACATGGCGCTCAAACCTGGAGTGACGATACCAGTCTCGACTGGTGATCTACTCTTCTGCTCGACTGCACCTTTGTTTCGCACCAATTTGCTGCTCGATCGAAAGATCACTTCTCGAACATTTAGCTTTTACTACCCGAGAACCCGTCCAACCGGCAAGGAACGCTTTGCGATTGTTAGCAGCACGAACGCGAATTGGAGCGACTGGTCCAATTTAACAAAAGAAGAATACACCGCTAGCAAACGGGACCTTGTCGAAACCACGCTCGATGCTCTAGAACAATACGTTCCCAACTGCCGCGAAAAGATCGAACATGCGGAAGCCGCCACGCCCCAAACGTTTCATCATTACACTAAACATCAATTAGGTGCTAGTTTCGGCACCAAATTCGAGGGGCTCGCGGTGTCTCGCGGTTTGCCACAACAAATCAAAGGACTTTACCACGCTGGGTCCGTTGGAATCATCATGTCAGGGTGGTTAGGAGCAATCAATTACGGAGTGATCGTGTCCAATGAGGTGGACCAAATGCTCTGCAAATCCCCACCTACGATTTCCCTTAATTGATTGACTCGCGACTGCAACTGAATCAAAATCATCGAGTAAGCACTACCGTTCGTACACTATTTGCCATTGTTCCGTAATCCGCTGTTCTTTTCCAATTTGTTTAAGTATGACCACACGTCGCCGCGCTAGAGAAGTCGTTTTGCAAGTACTCTACGAAGAGGATCTGAATCCGATGCGAGAGTTGGCGATCGCCGATCAATTCGTTTCAAAACGCATGCTTCACAACAAGCCCCTCGTCGCTTTTGCGCAACAACTATTACGTGGAGTTCGAATCCATCGTGATGCAATCGATGAGATTTTGACCAAGCACGCTGCCAATTGGTCGGTCAAACGAATGACCACTATCGACCGCAACATCTTGCGAATGTCGACCTTTGAAATGATGCACGGTGGCGTGCCTGGTCGAGTCTCCATCAACGAAGCGATTGAAATTGCAAAGCGATATGGCAATCGCAACTCCGGCCAATTCGTCAACGGAATACTCGATCGCGTGTTGCGTGAACACGAAGCGAATCAAGCGAACGAGAAAGAAACCGTCAGCTCTTAGAGTCGCAGGGTGGTCTAACGAGGTTGCGGTCGGCCTGGTCGGCCTGATCCGCCTGGTCGGCCTGGTCCGCCCGGTCCAGGAGGTGCCAATCCACCACCACCGATCCCCGGCATCATTTGGGCCATGCCCATCAATTGCCCGATAGCTTCGTCAAAATCTTGTTGCGTTTCTGCTGAACTGACGGTTCCCAAAAGTCCGTTAGCGAAAATCAATCCCTGCCCGACTGTCTGATGAATAACTTTCGGGTCGACTTGCGCGAGGCCAGCCGTCACTTGCCCCATCTGTTGATCCCAACTATCGAGCAATGCCTCTGGCAACCAACGGCGTTCTGATAGCAAAAACTTGGTCGGCACCTCTGGCTGTCCTGGCACTACAAACGAGATCATTGCGTCGCTTGAGGAAACACTCTCGACTTTCGCTTCCAATGGCATCCGATTGATCATAGATCTGAACGGGCTGTTGCTAGGCAACGAGTTTTCGACATCTTTTCCCTTAAGAACAATAGTGTGGAAGTAACTGCTAAGAACGTCTCGCAATTCAGCTTGTTGCAAATAACTAGCGTCCAACCACTCAACCGGGAGGTACGCTTCAATCATTGCGACTAGTGGATCGTACGATTTAGATAGAACATCTTTTTGGTCTGGGGGAATCGGGATGGCACGGCTATTCAAGACGAATTGCTTCTTGCTTCGCAATGCAGTTAGCAAGTCAGAGCGGAACTTTTTAACAAGATTCATCGTCCGCTGTTCGACCCGGGATGCGGCAAGCTTTACGACTTCTTGAGCTTGTTTCTGTTTTGATTCGGGCAACGCGTCCCAAATGACGATTGGGTTTTCATTCTTGAGCTCGCGCAGAATGATATCCATAAACTCTTGGGCCGTTGGGTTCGATGGGAACGACACGGGCTCCGTGCTCTTGGCCGATGGAGCTTTGCCACCGTTTTTTGCCATCGCTCTTGCCTTGATCCGACTTTTGTCATCCAGTTTGTTGAGCGGGATGACGATCTCTTTTCCGTCTGCCTTGCGCAGTGTCAGTTGGACACCTTCCAATTTTACGAACTCGGCTGTTACCGTTTTTTCGCCCGTGTTGTCTGTCCAGCCCTCTGCTGCTTGAGGGCGATCTTGCGCTGTGGCTGTTGAAGCGGTCAAAGTAAACGAAACGAGTGAGGCCGCTAGCAGGAGCGGAATTGCGAGAATACGCGATAGGGAGGAAAGCGATTTCCAAGGACTTTGCAGATACATGAAAAGGGTCTCGTAGTGAAAGGAATACTGTCGGTGATGACAAATCAATATAGTCGTACTCTTTTTTTGGCGATGCGTCCGCTAGTTAAAAAAATCCGGCGAAAAGTTTCTAGAGCTCTTCGGGTCGGCAGAATTTGATAGGCATTTCGCTGGTCGGGTTATCCAATACCATGCCCAATCTGCCCGCCAATAGTTCATCAAGCTCCTTGCCGATGATCTCGGCTCGCCAGCCAAGCGTCAAACAGGGGGGCGGAGCGTCGTCGCTTTGTGGTTCCAATCGATACTTTACAAAATCGCGCAGGTCGTCTGACGTTGCTACGATTGCGGGTGCAATTCGCTTGGTGCGACATATGTATGCAAGTGCAGCGGACAAAAATTGCGTTAGCATACCTGCTGGCTGACCTTTTCCATAACGTTGTTTTCTGGGCCAAGTGGGTGCAGGCTGTAAAAGTGAATCCTCAATGGCTTTGGCAAGCTCGGGCAAGTACAGCTTGGTGTGGCGATGTTCCATACCTCGCAGTGAGGTCATTCGTCGAACGTCCGAAGTTCCTCGCCGCGCGAGCTCAACTAGTAAATCATCTCGCAAGATTTTTCTTGGCGGAACGTCGCGTTCTTTGGCTTTCAAGTCACGCCAATTCCATAGACCACGCACAATCGAAAGTGAGTTGCCCGAAAGCGCTTGAATGCCACTGATCCGAAACCAGCTTTCGTTCGACTCGAATTCAGCAAGCTCTTCTTGTCGACGTCTCGTCTCTTCCTCAAGCCAAGGCAACCGATCCTGTTTCGCTAATTGTTGACTCAGTGCTTTAAAAAGACGCGGCAAATCACGAACGTCCTGAGCCGCGTACTGGAGCTGTTGGTTTGACAGTGGACGGTTTCGCCAATCCGAACGTGTCTCTTCCTTGTCGAGAACCATGCCGGTAAAACGGTGGACAAGATTGCCATACGATGCCGGATATTCGAAGCCCAAAAAGGCAGCGGCAATCTGAATATCGAAAAGCTTGGGCATAAGTTTCTGGGTCGCTCGATAGCAAAAAAGCGTTTCTTCACGACCCGCGTGCACAACCACAGTCGTTTCCGGATCGATCAAAGATTCCCAGAAAGGTCCAAGATCGGTACAGGAATACGGGTCGATGATCGCGATTTCATCCTCCGTTGCAACTTGAACGAGGCAGAGCTCCGGGCGGTACGAATCCTCGGCGACAAATTCTGTATCAAAGGCGACGAGCTTCTGGGCAGCTATCTTCTCGCAAAGCTGATGGAGTGACTCTGGGTTTGTGATATAACTGAAATGTGCGTTCAAACGCTGCCCTGCGGATGTTGTAGTTCGTGGGTTTGCCTAGCCTCGCTAAGGTGAAAATAACATGTGGCACTTTTGAAAATTGTGCGAAATGCTAGCAAACCTACACTATTTGTACACGAAAACGCAATCCGCCACAACAACGGGTGGCTGGCATCGCCGGTGTCAGGGGCGCTGGAATCGGAACCAAGATTGGGACGCGAAATGCGAGTTTGCTAGACGATGACTTCAATTTTAGCCGACAAAATTTGCTGGGTGCCCAAACCAAGGTTATTAGTCAGTGCTCGGTCGATTATCGAATCGAAATTAATTGTTTCCTCGGGTGCTGGCTGGCTTGATCTCAAGGAACCGTCGTTAGGATCGCTTGGCAGGCCCTCGCTCGAATTAATCTCTTCGATCTTTGAGTTAGACATACCCAAAACAGTGCAAGTCAGTGTTGCGGGTGGCGAACTTGTCAGTTGGACAGAGGACTTAGACGACTTGCTGGCGGCCAAGTTGCCAGCAAGGTCTTATCTCAAATTGGCGTTGGCGGATTGTAGAGGTACCGACTGGCAGAAAATTGCCGAACGAATTTCGCGTGCATTGGTTCGTCGTTCGCAACTAATCCTGGTACATTATGCAGACACAGAGAATTCGAGATCACCGCAATGGCAAGAAGTGATCGAAACCACGAAGTCACTGAGTGGAAAGTTTGTGTTAATCGATACACATTGCAAGAAGTCGGGTGGCCTGTTGGAGCACTATTCGCTTGAGCAACTGGAAAAAATGATTGGCTCAGCCAAGCACCTTAAGCTCGGGGTCGCCCTGGCTGGCTCATTGAAATTGGATCAATTACTTAGCTTATCGAATTTGCGAGCCGATTGGCTTGGCGTTCGAGGTGCTGTTTGTCAAGAAGCGCTGCGAACCGGTGATCTTTGTTCGGATCGATTGCAGCAGGCAGTTGCACTGTTTCCCGCATATTCATCAATCGGAAGCTGATCACAATGTCATCCGGTAGCGAACGAGATCGGCCCTGCGGGCTATTGCGTCAAGGGAACAAGGTGGTTGGAAATGTTTGTATGCCAGAAGCAACCGATATATTCATCAAGGAATTCAATCACTGCTATGGACAGTTGCGACTTGAGGTGAGTGAGCAGACGGTAATCCTCTCGAGGCCATCTTTGAATCCGCATACTTTTCGATTGCCAATGTGGTTCCGACACGTGTGGAACGAAAAAAACGCGGACGAATAAGTCGCAACTCAAGGAGGCATTGCGGCGTGATAACTGATTTGGTGAAATTGAGAGCTAACGGTGGTTAGATATGGAGAGCTAACGGTAGTAACTTGACACAATTTGCGGGTACGGCTAACCTTTGGCGGAATAAGATCTTGGGGGATTAGCTCAGTTGGGAGAGCGCTTGCATGGCATGCAAGAGGTCGCAGGTTCGAGTCCTGTATTCTCCACCTTCATTTGACCATACGATTCGTTGATGAAACGATACCTGGAGCTGTTTCCAGAGCGTGATTTTTGCCTGTCAAAAGTCTGTAGTACTACAGACTTGCAAAGAGAAAACGCTGTAAAAATGGCTAAAAGAGAACCAGGGTATTGTTTACACAAGCCGACCGGACAAGCGTATGTAAACCTTGGGGGGAAAGTTCACTATCTAGGTGAATACAATTCCGACCTAAGCATCGAGCGATACAACCGCCTAAAGACGGAATGGATTGCAAATCGTCATCTACCAAAAGGTAAAACGACGTCATCTAACAGAACAACCGTTTCTGACCTCTGCAATGCGTTCTTAGATCACTCGGAAACGTACTACGGGAAATCAGAGCAGACGAACTTCGAGCTCGCATGCAGGCCGCTAAGCGACTTGTATTCGACTCTCAAGGCCGACGATTTCGAGGTTGTCGCCTTTCGTGCTTGCCGGGAATGGTGGTTGAGCGATCCGAAACGAAGCCGGCAATATGTCAACCGTCAGATGAAACGACTTGTGCATGTGTTCAAATGGGGAGCGGGGGATGGGTTGATTCCTGCAACAATCTACCAAACCTTGGCATGCGTTGCTCCCCTTAAAAAGGGACGGACGACCGCCAGGGATACCGAGCCGGTCAAGCCGGTTTCCGATGCCATCGTTGATGCGACTATCAAGCATCTCCCGCCAGTCGTGGTTGCGATGGTCAAGTTTCAGCGATTGACAGGTGCAAGGCCAGGGGAGGTTTGCGCTATCACTCCCGCGTTAGTTGACCGGTCAAATGCGGTTTGGGAGATTCGGCTCACGGAACATAAAACCGCGCACAAGGGGAAGTCGCGGACGGTCTATGTTGGACCACAGGCACAAGCAGTGTTGCTCCCGTACTTGCTGCGAGGTGCCGACAAGTCTTGTTTCAGTCCAATCGAAGCCGAGAAGCAACGAAATGAAACTAGGCATGCGGAACGAATAACCCCCCCATCATATGGCAAGCAGTGGCGAGGGGTCGTCTCTCCAAAGGTGGGAGCAACGTACACAAACCAGTCGTATCGAAAGGCCGTACGATACGCTTGTCTCAAAGCGTTCCCGGTTCCCAAGCAATTGAAAGGTGACGTTAAAGCGGTCAAGAAATGGCAAGCGGATAACACTTGGTCACCAAATCAACTGCGGCATTCGATGGCAACGCAGGTTCGTAAAACTGATGGCTTGGAAGCCGCAAGTATCTTGCTTGGTCATTCAGGGTTAGCGATCACGCAATGTTACGCGGAGCAAGACCGGGAACAAGCAATAGCAGTTGTCGCAAGGATTGGTTAAGTCCGGTCAACCAACAAACAAAGAGCCACTGACGAGCAAATCATCAGTGGCTTTTTTTATTGACATCGTTAGACCGAAAACACTTTCTTCAAAGCAAACTGCGGAAAAATAGTTGCGTCAAACTGCGCCAACAAGTGCCAACAAGTGCCATACTGCGGCCAACTGCGTTTGAGCCTATTCACTTTTTTGCTAATAAGTGCAATAGTTCGCTTGTTCACTTTTTTCCGAACAAGGAGCTGCACATATGTTGAAGAACGAGACTTTATTTCCGCTAGTTGAGGCTGTCCAAAAAGCTACAGGCCGTCGGCCACATTTCTGCACTTGTCTGCGATGGTCCATGCGCGGAACACAAGGCATCCGACTGGAAAGCCTACTGTTAGGAGGACGAAGACTTACGAGTGAAGATGCCGTCCATCGATTCACGGAAGCGGTGACTTGGAAATGGCAGTCGAAAAAAAGGCCAGCCTGGCAGCCGAAAAATTTGTTTTGGCAGTCGAAAAAAAGGCCACTTGAGACCAAGTTTTTGATGCTAGC
>JAYVPE010000042.1:0-2831 GCA_043757575.1 Pirellula sp. | reverse complement strand
GAAGTCCTGCTTCGGTTGCATCGGCATCGGAGCCAGTGGTATGTCCGTCATGCTCGCCACGAACTGTCACGCCGTTTTGGTGGAACCCTATCATCCACAGGTGAAAGTGAACTTTTACAACTCCGCCGATCACTTTACGAAATTGTCCTCAAGGACCAAGATGAAACCGTCGCTCTCGAAGCACTATGGTCGCTAAATGCGTTGGGCGGATTTAACGAGTCCTATGGAAAACCATTGCTCGACTGTCCGCATCCAGCCGTTCGTGCTTGGACGGTGCGATTTTTCGGCGACTCGAAAAAACTGTCAGCAGATCTAGCGCATCGACTAGATAAATTTGCCGAGCAAGAGCCTGATGTCAGCGTGCGACAGCAATTGGCTTGCAGTGCGGCTCGGTTTCCGGCCCACCAAGCCATGCCCATCATCAACGCGAACATCAATCGAGACATCGATACGGACGATCCGTATTTGCCTCTTTTATGGTGGTGGGCAGTGGAGAAACACAGCGTTGTTGGTCGCGAAGAGGTGCTTAAGCGGTTTGTACGTCCGACGTTGTGGCAATCGCGATTGGGGCGCGATGTCCTTCTCACGCGATTGATTCGCCGTTATTCGGCCGAACGCTCGGCGGAGGGACTTGACTCCGTCGTTCAACTGGTGAACGCTGCCCCGGACGACTCCTCGCGGCACATGCTTTGGTCGCATGTACTCCTGGGATGGCGAGAGCAACCGCGCGATGCTTTAACCGAAGCGTGGCTTAAGCAGGCGAGCAAACATCCGTTTTCGGAGCTGCTATTAGCAGACTGGAGTAGGAACCCTCGCGACCTGACGCTCTTGGGATTGACGATCGCTTTGCGCCATTCTGAGCCGATTGCATCCGCTATGCTAGTGGCCTTTGATCCGACTGCCGATGTCGCACGTCGAGTCGCACTGCTTGAAATTCTCAGCCCGATTGGCGATTCAAGCCTCATTGATCCGTCGCTCGCACTGCTGGCATCCAATCAAGCGGAATCGGTACGATCCGCCGCGATACAAATATTGGCTCGTTTCGACGAACCGCGGATTACAGAAGGACTAATTGGTATTCATCGAACGTCGACATCGGAGACTCTTAATTCGCAGTTGCGAGATGTACTCGTGGGCCGGGCGTCGTCGGCCAAAGCCTGGCTCGCGGCCGTGGATCAAGGAGAGTTCACGGCATCGTCTACTTCGATTGAGCAGGTGCGACGTGTTGCGTTGCTTAACGATTCGCAACTGAATGCTCTTGTTTCGAAGCATTGGGGCAAACTTCAGAGCAGCACACGCGAAGAAAAACTCGCCGAAGTCCGCCGACTTAACAATGACCTGCGAGCGGCCGAAGGTAACGCCTCGAACGGCCAACAGCTCTATAAAAAGCACTGTTCCGCCTGCCATCAACTCTTTGGCGAAGGGACAAAGATCGGACCGGACCTGACTACCTCGAACAGGCAGGATCGCGATTTCTTGCTGGTCAGTCTTGTTGACCCGAGCAGTGTGATTCGAAAAGAATTCGTGAGTGTCGTCATCCAAACGACAAACGGTCGTATACTGACTGGATTGGCAGTCGACCGCAATGACGCTTCCATCACGCTCGCAGATACCAAAGGCGAGAAGCAAGTTGTTGCCATTTCCGAGATTGAAGATCTGCTGGATTCGAATATCTCGTTAATGCCCGACAACCTTTTTTTGCAATGGAGTCCACAAGAATTGCGAGATTTATTCGCTTACCTGCAATCGAAGAAATAGAATGGACTGACATGCGATCTACTTGTTTGTTCCTAATGTGTGTTACCTCACTTTTACTTTGGGCTGATGAGCCCACTGTGCTAGTCTATCAAAATTTGCTCAAACCGATTGTGAACCCGCAACCGCTGTTGGCCGACTATCCCGAGTACTTTGAACCCATCGAAGAAGAAGCTCGCTTCGAATGCCCGGCCATTGTCGATGATGAGGGTGCAGATCTACACGTGCGAGCATGGCGTTTTTCCTACAATGCGCGCGGCATCATTGAGATGCCTAATCATCTTCGCTCGAAGGAGACGGCTGTCATTATGGTTCACCCGTGGGCCATTGATGATGCTTGGGGCTGGAAGACACCTGAACCGAACGGTGTCGCGGACTTCTGCACGCCCAAGAAGAATGCACTCGCAGCCGGGCACACGAAAAAAGTGATCGACCCATTCCTGAAAAAACTGCGAAACAAAGTTGCGTTCGTTATGTATAGCCTGCCAGGCACCGCTGACGCTGTTCGCACGAAAGTCTATCGCTCTTTCAACAAGACGCCCACAGAAGCAGAACGTGTTTCTGGCGAAATGGAGTTGCGGAAAGTGCTCGCCGATTTTGACTACAGTGGCAAGCCGCTCCCGGAGACTCTATCACTCGGCAAGAACACGCCGGTGATCGAATATTTTCGCCAGTTTCCGGGCCTCGACGCCGGAGCCCGCTATAACGGTTCCGGATTCTGGGAGCTACCGATTCCAGTGAGCACCTCGGTCAGTGTCGATCCTCAGGACATTGTGATATACGATAACGAAGGCTACGGTCCTCTGCGAGACTTTTTGAAGTCCAATGGCGTGCGACATGTGTTGCTCACGGGCTACGCAACCGATATGTGCTATTGCCGTACGACTGCCGGTTACGAAAACTTGTCGAAAGACTTCAACGTTTTTTTGGTTGCGGATGCATCGTTGGCAACGTTCCCATCGAATACTTCACCGCGATTCGCCGTCAATGCGGCAATCTCCATCGCAGCCTTGAATCAACTAATTACCCAAGTCTCCTGGGTACAAGTCGCAAAGGAGAGCAGGCGGTGAAGGAAC
>JAYVPE010000041.1:0-10496 GCA_043757575.1 Pirellula sp. | reverse complement strand
TTGACCATTTTTTGGAACAGCAGCTCGCAGGCGATGAGTTACGAGATGGACCGCCACGCGATTTGGAGGAGCAGGACTGCCTCATCGCAACGGGCTATCTGCGGCTTGGTCCTCAAGATAATGCTGCAGGGCTTTTCAATGAACAGGATCGAGCACGAGCCGAACTGATGTCGGATTTGACCGAGACGACGGCGGGAGCAATGCTCGGCTTGACGATGGCATGTTGTCGATGCCATGACCACAAGTCCGACCCGCTTTCGCACGCGGACCACTATCGGCTGCGTTCGTTCTTTGCCGCAAGTCACTACGCGGACGAGGTAGCGATTGACTTGCACGATGAACAAAATGCCATTCGCAGTCACAATCAAAAGCACGACGCCGAGATTAAAAAAAACGAAAAGTCAATTGAAGCAATCGTTATTGCAGTTTTAAGTCGGCAACCGGCCAAAGTCGATTCGGAAAAAGCAGTGGATCCGGAAAAAGCTAAAGAGTTGATGACACAGGAAGAACGCGAGAAGGTGGATCAAGTCGAGTCCGAGATCGAATCGCTGAAAAAGTCCAAGCGATCCTTCACGAAGGGACTACTAATGCATGATAAAGTGGACTCGCGAAAACCGATCTTTGTCCTTTTGGGCGGCGACCATCGAACTCCGACAGATGCCGTCGAACCGGGTTTTCCATCGGTCTTGTTTCCAAACGCACCTAAAATGGTTGAGCCGGTCAAATCAACCACAACAGGACGACGATTGACTCTGGCTCGATGGATTGCTTCTCGTGAGAATCCGTGGACCGCGAGAGTCATCGTGAATCGAATATGGCAAAACTACTTTGGGCAAGGGATCGTCGCAACGCCAAATGATTTTGGTGTGACTGGGGCTTCGCCAACGCACCCAGAGCTACTGGACTATCTAGCAATCGAACTCATAGAAAGCGGTTGGTCGCTGAAACATATCCACCGGCTCATTGTTACGAGCAGTACTTATCGCCAACAAACGATTGCCGACGTTGAAACTAACGAAGGCCAAAAGTTCGCGACGCTTCGAACCCATTTGCGTCGGATGAGTGCAGAACAGTTACGCGATTCCATCCTGCAGGTGTCCGGACTCTTGCAGGAAAGGGCTGGGGGACCTCCTGTTTGGCCAACACTGGACGCGGCGACGCTTGCGGCGAACCCTGCCGTATTGGACGACAACGAAACCAAGACTAAGGGTTGGTATCCATCACCCCTAACGGATCAATCGGTTCGCAGCCTCTACTTGATTCAAAAGAGAACAATTCGAATTCCTTGGATGGAAACTTTCGATTTGCCAGAAAATGCTGTGTCGTGTGGCAGACAAGAACGCTCGTCGAGCTTTGTCTGGTTTTGTTAAACACAAATGAGTTTGTTTTTATTGAGTAGTAAGCATTACCGAACCAATAAGTGTCGAAACGCCGCGTGGCTTCCATTCATGTGTGGTTTGCATCGGAATGTCTGTGCATGCCTTTGGGGAGGGATCCCAAGATGAGAATAATTTCTCCTAGTGTTTTTTGGATACGCTAATCTGCGAATCGGACAGTGCGTGTCGCATCCAACGATCGCGGAGCGATCGGCCACATTACGTTTGCGGCGATATCTGAACGCACTAGGCGTTTACGATGTCGCGCATCTTCGGCTCAAGATAGGTCACGGTGCTGCCCATGCTCGCAAGATTCCCGTATTCCGTGTCTGGTATTTGGACACGGTGTCGTTTTCGCAACTCCATGACGATATCTAGAAAGTCCATGCTATCCATTTCAAGCTGCTCACGGAACGATTTGCTGTCATCGATCGTGGAGAGGTCTTCATCTGGTGCGATCTCACTCAAAATGTCCAAAATTTCGTCACGGATTTCCGCGGGTGTCATGGAATCCAAAGCTCCTGGTCATCAAAATCGCCCTCAACTGCATTTCGCAAAAAAAGCTCAGTGTGACCGAAAAAAAGGGTTAGGGTAAATTCGAAAATCACGCTTTGTTAAAACCGCCGAACAATCACGACGGAATTGATACCGAGCATGCCGAACGAATTATTAAGGATGTAGTCGACGCGAGGCAACTCCTGCGGCTGATTAATCACGAGGCCTGGCAACGCACAATCAGGGTCTAGATTGTCCACATTTATCGTGGCATGGCAAACCCTGTCTTGGAACGCTGGCAGGTTTCCGGCCAGTTCTAAAGCTCCCGCCGCCCCCATCGCGTGACCTATAAAACTTTTGGTATTATTGAACCGAAGTTTGTCGCAGCCTTGAAAAACGTTGCGTAGGGCGATGCATTCCTGGCTATCTCCGGAGCTGGTGCCGGTCGCGTGGGTGCTCACAATATCGATTCGGTCGGGCGTCAACCCGCCGCGGTCTAAAGCCATTTGAAGACACTGAGCTTGGCGTTCGGGGTTGGGTAAAACGAAGTCGGTGGCGTCCGTATTGATGGCGTAAGAAACGATTTCAGCAATGATATTGGCTGATCTGGCCTTGGCATCCGACAGTCGTTCCAAAGTGTATAGGCAAGCACCCTCGGCTACGACGATTCCATTTCGGGACTGGTCGAAAGGACGAGACGCTTTCGTTGGATCGTCGTGCCATGCTAATGCCCCTTGTGATTTGAACGAAGCAAAAATACCAAAAGTGTGAATGCTCTCGGAAACACCACCGGCAATTGCCAAATCGCATTCTTTCAGGCGGAGCATCTGTACACCTTGGATAATTCCTGCATTTCCGGCGGCACAGGCTGCACCGATGGTGTAATGCGGTCCAGTAATCCCCATGTTGAGTGCGATCTCGCCAGCTGGATTATTGGCAACCGTTCGCGGATTGTGGTGATGCGACCAGTAAGTCGTATCATAATCGTAAGCCTTGATCGAATAAATTTCATTTTCTGTTTCGACATTACCATGTTCGGTAACTCCGATATAGATGCCAACGCGAGACTTATCCACGTTTGGCCAATCCAGACCGCTTCGATGAATCGCTTCTGAAGCGGCCCAAATTCCTACAGTTCCAGCCCGGGTTCCACGACGCATATCGCGTTTGCTTTGGTATTTTGTGGTTTCAAATTCGCAAACGCCTGCCAGAGTGTCCCCAACGTAGCGAATATTGTATTTTCTAACGCCACTTTTGCCCTCCAGCAGCGATTCGCGAAACAACTCCAAATTATGGCCGTTGGGCGAAGTCAATCCGATACCAGTGATTACTACGCGTTGATCGTCTGGCAATTGACTGGTTCGATCTACAGCAATCATTCATCAACTCAACTAGGAGGAACTTCTACAAACCAATACTTTATTCGAAACTATCCGCTGGACTAAATATTTGCAAGCGCTTCGATAAGTCAATCCGCCGCACTCTTCGTTTTTAACTTCAGCCGAAGTCGGCAGCCGTATCAGTAATCACGACGGTTTTCCAACACGACTTGCGCCCGTGGCCTATATTAGAAAGCACAAGTCGGTCCGCTTCATTTGCGCTTCAGAATGTAAACGACATCTTCCGTGCTGGCGTCGATTTCGATTGGATCGTTAATGTCATAACAAAAATCGTAAGCAGTCTCGATTGTCCACTCGGGGATCTTTTTGATCATCGAAGCGAATTGCTTCCATGTGTAACTTCGTAGAGCAAGACAATCGTCAATGCGGATCGAACCGGTGGGTCGGTAGATTTCAAATCGAAGATTAAATCGCTCCATCCGCGTCTTAGGGTCCTTGTCTCGAGGCCACATTCTGGTGTTAATTTGGAGATTTCCACGCCGGGCCGTCCAGCTTTCGGTGTCTGAAGGAATGCCTTCGAGTGGCGTCAAATGAAATCCCAACGCATAAATCCCCCCGGCTCGCACCGCACGCGCCATGGCTTGAAAATGCGCAACCGCCTCTTTTTCCGTGCTCAAGTGACGAAAGGAGTTGATCGTGTTGAAAGCCGCATCAAACGGCTTCTTAACAGCAAAGTCGCACATGTCGGCAACCCAAGCCGATTGCTTCAGATCATGTTTTTTAAGACGCGCGTTGCAATAAGCAATCGCCTTGTCATTGAGATCCAATCCTTCAGCGACATACCCCTTTTTTGCCATTCGAAAAAGCAATCGCCCGGTTCCGCATGCTGGCTCCAGTACTCGCTTGGTCTTTCCATCGACATGCTTTTTAAAGGCAGCTTCCAGAAACTTGAACTCGGCAACCCAGTCGCTTGCAAAGACCAAATCATAATAAACTGGATAGTCGTAAATATTGCCGCTGACAAGTTCCATTCAGAGATGCTCTTCGATGCTTAAAATTTCAAAAACGTGATACGAACCAATTGTTTCGGCTCGGATGAAGTCCAGATTCTGACACGCTGAGGTAAACTTCACAACCTCTCAAAGGCAGCAAACGGGGCTGTCGAACAAGTACTTTGTCCAGATTGGATTTTTGGGGTTAAGCCGCAGCTAACATCACTAACTTGCGAGTCGTGCAAGTGCGTCATCAACGGCACCATCGCAATGCTAGCGTATCCAGAAAATATTTTCGCGAAACTGCCAACAATACGCTGTTGTTTTTTTAGAGTTTGCTACACTGCTCGGCTTAGTTGGATGATGTTGGGCAGCTTACTGATTTGGGCAGGAATGTAGTCTTGCTCTGGGCTGACCATAGCAAATGACTTGCTGCATAGGGGTGAAATTCGAATGACTCGTATTCCCATTAGCCAAGCTGACGAACATGCCCGTCGGATGAAGGAACGTTTGGAGTTGAGCACGGCCGAGATTGGTCTGCAGGTTCGAACGACAAACTGTCTGGAGGAGAAGGGTATCTTCACAGTCCGTGATCTTTTGCAGAGTTCGCCCGATACTCTTTTAAGCATTGCGAATTTCGGTGAAAAGACACTCGAGGAGGTGTATCTTGCCCTCGAGAAAATCGGCTACAACCGCGAGTGGCGCAAGCCACGGTAACACTGAGAGTCAGCAAACACGATAGGGGAAGGAAAGCCGCATTGATTTGCGGCTCCCTTCCCTCCGAATCAGATTGGCTGTTTTCCGATGTAATGAGGCCAACATTGGGACTAATTAGTTATCCCCTTGGATGTTTCCCAAGTATTGTTTTCGCACTTCGGGATGCTGTTTCACTTGCTCAGGCGTTCCTTCGCAGAGCACAGAACCCTTGTTAATGACGTAGCATCGATCGACAGCGGCTAGAATTTCCAGCGCTGCGTGGTCCGTTATCAAAATCGATATCCCCGTATCGCGAAGATCAAAGATCGTCTGTTGGATGCTTTGGACTGTGACAGGATCGATTCCGGCGAAGGGTTCGTCTAGCATGATAATGCGAGGATTGGAAACTAGGCATCGTGCAATCTCCAATCGCCGCCTTTCGCCGCCGGATAGTTTTGCAGCACGCGATCGCCGAATGTGCGTGATCTTGAACTGCGCTAGAAGCTCATTGGTTCGCTTTCGACGATCTGACCATCCCACCCCTAATAGTTCGAGCATAGCTGAGATATTTTGCTCGACAGTTAGCCTTCGAAAAACGCTGGACTCCTGCGCGAGGTACCCCATCCCTCCATCGCGTGCACGACGAAACATGGGCCAGTAGGTCACTTCTTCTCCCCCCAAGAACACTTGCCCACGATCAGGCATTACCAAACCGCAGGTCATTCGGAAGCTTGTGGACTTGCCTGCGCCGTTGGGACCAAGCAACCCAACAATCTCTGCTTCGCCTACCCGCATGCTTACGCCGTTCACGACTTTGCGCCGGCCGTAGGTTTTTTCCAGTCCAACAACATTGAGAACATCCATGTTCTAATCCTTTCGACGACAAGCAAAATCTTGTTAGCGTATCAGTCCCATTCGTTGGACATTCGGCATGAACGGCACGGGTGCGTTCCAATAGTGGGGCCAAAAGACCATAACGGCCCGCCCAATAAACAAACGCTCGGGTGTATGGTGCTGACGCCAAGACCGAGCGTCGGAACTCGCGCTCGAATTGTCCCCCATTGGGAAATACCAGTCTTTTTCCAAGGTGAAATCAATTGTCCTTCGCCCTTTGGCCATCATACTAGCCGCCCACAAGTTAGGGTTGGAGAGAATCGCGTTTCGATTCAATCCCTCATGGGACATTTTCTTACTTTTAATCAATTCAGCGGCTGTCAGATCATGCATTTCACGTGCGTAGCGATCGTTGTTCTCTTCTGTGCTTGATTGCCGTAATACGCTAATGATATCTGTATAATCATACATAGAGTTTGGATACGTACCCTGTACTGTATTGTAATAAATATCACGAAAGGCCTGAGCCCGAAAGATTTCGGCTCCACCACCTTCGATACCTATTCCGATCGGTGCGGCGTCGAGCGGGTTAGTCGGTGTACTCTTCGGAATTCGATTGACGATAGCTATGTAGGATTCGCTAATAAGATTTCCGCTTGGCGTCCACTTGACCGGTTTGCCATCGGCCCAAAGTACCAACGTATCGTCGACGTTGGCAAATCGAATGCGATGTTTACCACCGGCCCGAATGCTTGTGGCGGCAATTGCTTTCGACGAGAGCGTTTGCCCCTCCTGCTGGAACGCTTCTACTGTCTTGCCATCTACTAGAACCGTCAATGTTGCTTGGCCCGTCTTGAGATCGATACGGCATTCGTGTTCGACGCCAGCTTTAACCAATATCAAGCCCAACGTCTCAGTGTCTCGTTCTGTTTTAATTTCAAAATCGGCAGCCAAATCACTGATCCAGTGAACTCCATCGTTCTCAAGCGGTCGGCTTGAACTGAATCCGGAACGATTGGTAGAGCGAATTAAATCTTCTGCAATACTTTGGAAGTTCTCGATGTTGATTCTGGATTTGTCCGTCGAATAACTTGCGTTATATGCTGTAAAGTCAGTGATCAGCCTGGAGGATTGAGGTTGGATTGGTGCTGGCAATTTACCGGTCGCCTCGACCGATTCCCATGCCAACGGATCGACCACGCGGTGGTAATATCGCAGCCAATTGATGGTTCCCATTGGTACCTTCGTTATCGATGCGGACCATTTGGTTTCGGTTTGCTCGACTCGCCAGTTCGACTCGCTTGCGGGGAAAGGCTGCCATGAGCTTGGCACACCGGCTTGGACCAACTTTTTAGGAATGTATTTGGAGTCGTAGATGACCTGCAGCATGGCGTTCATGACATGGGGTGGCTTTCTAGCAATCTCAAACCCAGGTCCTGCGGCCCGTTCTTCATTTAGTTTATTTTTGACATAAATGTTTCCTTCTCGGATGCGGATGGTCTCATTTGGGCGACCGATACAACGCTTAATGTAGTTCAAACGTGCTTCTTCGATAAATTTAAAAACGATGACATCCCAGCGTCGCGGTTGAGACCAAGCGTAAGCCAGCTTGCTGACTAAAATCCTGTCCCCAGAAAAGGTAGCGTGATTGGAATTGAGATAGGGATTGGCTACTTGTGGCTTGCGACAAAGAGGGCAAGTCGTTCCGATAACCAGCTCGTCTTTTCGGGCACCGACGTCGTTAAACTCGTTACTTGCCCCGCATTGATATTGGAAACCGCATTCTTCGCAATGGATGTCTTTATGGGCACCCATTAAAGTCGGTGCCATGGAACCGGTCGGAATGACAAAGGCTTCGGCGATAAAGGCTTTGAATAACAGCGCCAAAATGAAGGCTACGGCGAGGCTCTCGATGGTTTCGCGAATCACCTGCAATTCAGAAGGTTTGGTTTGAGCTTCCTCGGTCATAAGTCAATTTGCGGCGTAAAATTAGCGAAGTTAAAGAAGGGGGTGAATGACGAATTCCTAGGGTAATTCGTTTTCGCAGTATACCTGACGCAAGGCTTTCGCGGCTGCGCGAGAATTCTTGACAATTTCGCCGTAATTATTGCTCGTCGGCAGTATACCTCTTCGAGCATCCGTCCGAGAATGTCGGGAAAGATCCCATGAAATCCAGGGAATTGCAACGCCCGTCAGCCAATGGTTAATTGTCAACAACGGCCCTAGGATATATCGAGAGGCTATTATTAAACCCTAAGGCCGGTTTCAGGACACCCAAAGACTATCTTGCATGTTGCTTCTCCAGAAAAAAAGTTGCGACGTTTCGAAATTCGCTTTGCCCCTCACGCCGGTTGCACCTTTACGCAGCCCCCCAATTTCGCGACAATGCGGGGTTTTGCGACTAACGTAAACACCACCCATTCGCAAATCCTAGCCATTCGCAAATCCTAGGCGATTGGCTGACTGACCTGCAAATATTGATTGAGAAAGAAAACGTAATCCTATGGCCGATGCGAAACTCTTAGGCGAAGTAGACCCAGCGGTGATGGCTGCATCTGGCCAAGTCGAAGCACAGGTCGATGTCGATCCAGCCGAAACCAGCGAATGGCTCGGATCGCTCGATTATGTCTACAAGAGCAAGGGAGCCGACCGCGTCCGTTATCTGGTCAAAGCTTTAGAAAATCGTGCCCGACGCGACGGTGTCGAGATCCCGATCGAAACCAATACACCCTACGTTAATACCATCCCCCCCGACAGGCAGCCTGCCTACCCTGGCAATCGCGAAACCGAACGCCGAATCAAAAGCATCATTCGTTGGAATGCGATGGCCATGGTTGTTCGTGCTAACAAAAAGAGCGACGGCCAAGACGGAAACATCGGCGGCGGCGTTGGCGGACACATCAGTACGTTTGCTAGCAGCGCAACTCTATACGAAGTCGGTTTCAATCATTTTTTCCGAGGTCGCGGCGAGTCCGGATACTCTGGCGACATCATCTATTTCCAAGGGCACGCTTCGCCTGGCATGTACTCGCGAGCTTTTCTCGAAGGACGTTTGCCAGAAGCCAAACTAGAAAACTTCCGTCGCGAGCTTCAACCCGGTGGCGGACTCAGCAGTTATCCGCACCCGTGGCTCATGCCCGATTTTTGGGAATACCCAACCGTGTCGATGGGCCTGGGCCCCATCATGGCTATCTACCAAGCACGATTTAACGAATACCTCAAAGACCGTGGACTGAAGGATACGTCCGGCCAAAGAATTTGGGCGTTCCTGGGTGACGGGGAATGCGATGAACCCGAAACGCTGGGTGCGATCACGCTTGCTTCCCGTGAAAAACTCGACAACCTTACATTCGTCGTGAACTGTAATCTGCAAAGGCTCGACGGGCCAGTTCGAGGCAATGGCAAGATCATTCAGGAGCTCGAAGCCATCTTCCGCGGTGCTGGATGGAACGTTATCAAAGTCGTCTGGGGTGGCGATTGGGATGCACTTCTCGCCAAGGACGAGTCTGGGCTATTGGCACAACGTATGACCGAAGTCGTCGACGGCCAATACCAAAAGTACGTTGGTATGTCGGGTGCCTACATCCGCGACCACTTCTTCGGCAAATATCCGGAGTTGCGGAAGTTGGTGGCCAACTACTCCGACGAACGATTAGAAAAGATGAAACGCGGCGGTCACGATCCTGAAAAAGTCTACGCAGCCTACAAGGCCGCCGTAGAACACTCTGGCCAACCGACTGTGATCTTGGCCAAAACGATTAAGGGCTACGGTCTGGGAGAAGCGGGCGAAGGTCGCAATATTGCTCACAACCAAAAGAAGATGAACGAGAAGGAATTGCTTGAGTTCCGTAGCCGATTCGGAATTCCAATTTCGGATGAAGAGGTGGCAAATGCTCCTTTTTATAAGCCACCCGATTCAAGCAACGAGATTCGATTCTTGAAGGAACGTCGAGAAGCGCTTGGTGGTTACGTTCCTAGCCGCCCGACAATTCATCCAAGAACGGAAATCCCTACGTTGGCTGACTATCGGAAATTCATGTCGACGCAACTTGAGGGCAAGGCAATTAGCACGACTGCCGGATTCGTCCGGTTGCTTGGTCGATTGGTCAAGGACAAAACCATTGGCAAATATATTGTCCCGATAGTTCCGGACGAATCACGCACCTTTGGGATGGAAGGCTTGTTTACTGAGATTGGTATCTACGCACATGCTGGCCAGCTTTACGAGCCAATCGATCGCAAGGATTTGGACCAAAAGATCGGTTACTACAAAGAGGCAAGCGACGGTCAAATCCTTGAAGAGGGGATTACCGAAGCTGGTTCCATGAGCAGTTTCAACGCGGCCGGAACTGCCTATTCGGCGCACGGCATCAATATGATTCCGTTTTACATCTATTACTCGATGTTTGGATTCCAACGCGTCGGTGATTTGATTTGGGCTGCGGCCGACATGCGAGCCAAGGGCTTTCTTATCGGTGGCACAGCCGGTCGAACATCACTTAACGGCGAGGGTCTTCAGCACCAAGACGGACACAGTCACCTCAACGCTATGGCCTTCCCTACCGTGCGTGCCTATGATCCTGCTTGGGCATACGAAACGGCAGTTCTCGTCTTGGATGGTATGCGTCGACTTTTTCAAGAAGACGAAACCGGCATCTACTACATAACGGTCCACAACGAAGACTATGAAATGCCCGCAATGCCTGAGGGTGTCGAAGAAGGCATTATCAAGGGCATCTACAAGTACATGTCTAAAGAAGTAG
>JAYVPE010000040.1:0-2833 GCA_043757575.1 Pirellula sp. | reverse complement strand
TACCGAGTTGCGATGCAATTTTGAAGCGGCTTGAGGATGCTCTCTACGATATAGTTGTCCATCAGTTCTCGCAGCAAACGTTCCAGCCGAAGAACTTCCGTTTTGAAGTCCTCGTCAGGGCCGAGCGAATCAAAACGACGCACGGTGATATACACGCTGAGCAAATCTTCGCTGTATTCTCCCGACTTCGCTTGAAACACCGTCGTTCGAGTTTCGAAATGAATGCGGGCATGCGTGCGAAAAACATCATCAAGTGACATTTGAATCACCGGTTCGTAGCTCATCAGTTGAGAACCTGCACGCTGAGCCATTGCGTCAAAACCGGTCGGCATACCTATTGCATCAGCCAGGATTTGATTGTGATTTCCGCGGCACGCGTAATCAAACCCATACATTAATCCTATTGACTCGCAATCGAGTTTGCTGATGGCCATGGTGTGAGGCACGACATCGAGAACTTCGCAATGCTGGTCCATCGCTTCCTCTAGCGAATTAGGATTGACGATTCCGCTGCACATGCGTCTCGGTTCCGCAGCGATCCATCGGTAAGCACCGTGTTCCTTGTCCTCTTCGAGGATAAATTCGCCTCGCTCACGTTGATAGAAGTGACGGAGCTTTGGATACCTTCGTTGCATTTGTTCGAAAAAATGCAGGACGGTTTCTCGCTGGTTCGGAAGATCCATTTCCGTGTGCAAGTGCATATTGATGTAGAAATCATCGCTCAATGAACTGTAGGGATTCATCACGTTGTTGTTTCCTCGCAACCTAGGGTGTATTCAGTCCATTCTCAGCCACGCTGTTCGGGGTCAAGTATATGGGGATGCCCAAACGTTTTAAAGGCTTGACAGATCAATGACCAAGGAATCGCTCGCGACCAAGATTTGACTTGGCGTAAGACGCGGCATATTTGCGGTCGCTTGAACTAACCCTAATGGGTCCGAATCGCACGCCAATGGATTGATATGCGTCAGTATCAACCGTGGAATACCTGCTTTTGCCGCACTTTCCAAAACCGCGCTCGTCCAGCTATGTCCGGTTTTGATGGCAAAATCGATATACTCATCGGAAAAATTGCATTCGTGGATCAGCCAGTCGACACCTTGTATGCCGCGCCAATAGGCCGACTGCGGTGACGTGGTAGTATCGGTAATATAGGCAATCGACAGATCAGGCCAGTCGATGCGATAACCTACACTACCGCCAGGGTGATCCAGAGGAAACCACCGACAGTGTGCGCCATTCAACACAAACTCTGGCCCCAAATCCTCGATGGCATGCCATTGAATGGGAACTACAACCGGAAATATAAGCTCATGAAAAAGGTGCTTTTGGATAGCCTCGATCTTGGCCCGCTCGCCGTAGACATGGATCTTTCGCAGCGGTGTAACGGCTAAAAAATCTAGAAAGAAAGTCAAGCCGAAAACATGATCTAGGTGTGCGTGACTCAGGAGAACCGAGATCTCCTCTTGGTGGATCAGTGATTCCACTCGAAATAGCCCGCTGCCTGCATCGAGCATGAGGCTAGCTTCAGGAATAAAATAACAGCTCGTTTGTCGGGTTGCACTGGGATGGTAACCAGCCGTTCCTAGGCAGTGCAGTTTCATGCGTTATCAGTTCTCTACAGGTGCAATTGGGACACTCAAACAATTATTTCGGTGGTTGGTATCATAACGCATCACGCGGCATTTGGGACTGGCACAGGTGCATAGCAATCAGCAACCACTTGGCGTTTGTTTTCAGAATTGGATGAGGTATAACTTTCGAATGGCAAATACAACCAAGATAATGATAATCGGCGTCGGCGACGACGGGGCAGAGGGTTTGACCAAACACGCAGGCGATTGCATCCAAGCAGCGAGCGTTCTAGTAGGCTCACCTGGGCTTCTTGCCAAGTTTCCTGATTTTGCGGGTCGTAGGGAAATCATTGGGGCGGATCTAGACCGACTCGCCAATTCGCTGGATCTATCCGACAGCCCGACGGTTGTCCTGGCAAGTGGTGATCCATTGTTTTACGGAACCGCAAGATTTCTTTGCGATCGACTTGGGAAAGACCGATTCGATGTCTTGCCACACGTCAGCAGTATGCAATTGGCCTTCGCGCGTGTCAAAGAAAGTTGGGATGAAGCTTATTTGACCAATCTGGCGTCGCAACCTCTTGATCGCGTCGTCGATCGAATTCGGTCCGCCGAAAAAGTGGGTATTTTCACGTCGGAAGACGTACCACCGTCAAGATTGGCGGAAGAGTTGCTCTCCAAGGGTATCTCTTATTTTACCGTATATGTTTGCGAGAACTTGGGTTCGCCCGACGAACGCGTTACTCGAAGCGCTTTGGCAGATATCATCAATCAACGCTTCGCTCCATTGAATGTCATGGTAATGATCCGGCAAAGTGGCGTGCCTGACAAACAGTCAGAGTCAGGCAACCGACGCTTGTTTGGAAATCCAGACGAACTCTTTCGGCAGAGCAAACCTAAGCGAGGTCTCTTAACTCCCTGCGAGGTCCGTTCTATCGCTTTAGGCGAAATGAATCTGCGATCGACCTCCATCGTATGGGACATCGGTGCAGGTAGTGGTTCTGTCGCTATCGAAGCTGCACAGATCGCTCGCAACGGCAAAGCATATGCTATCGAAATGGATGCCGAAGACTACAACTTGCTAGTTGAGAATGCTCTGCAGTTTGGGGTGGCAAATCTCGTTCCTGTCTTGGGTGAAGCGCCCAAGGCCTGGGAGTCACTGCCTGACCCAGAGGCCATCTTCGTGGGAGGTACAGGCAGAGCCGTGACCGAACTCGTATCGCACGCTTGGCCCCGTCTGCAGCCAGGCGGATGTTTAA
>JAYVPE010000039.1:0-2836 GCA_043757575.1 Pirellula sp. | reverse complement strand
CCGCAGTCTTCAGTCGAGCTTGCCATTTTTGCAAATCCGTTTTGATTCTTGGGAGCAGTTCGGCAGCTTGTTCGTGTAGATCAAGATATTCCTTATACGAGTCGACCAAGACTTGGTAGGGAGCGACCTCCGAACGGTTTTTCTCAGTCGGAGTGTATTGCAGCAGTCTCTCGTAAAGTCGTTGGGTTTTGTCTTGAACCTCAACCAAACTAGGGTCGACTAACTCAAACTGTCGGAGCAAGGATTCGTCGATTTCAAATGGGATCCATGGCGGAAGGCCCAACTGGAATTTGAATTGGTCCAAGGATGCGGCTAAGTTCTGTTCGGCGGACAACAGTACTAGCCGACCATTTTGATACTCTTGAAAGATCTGGTCCACTTGGATTTGCGAAACCATCTTCATTTCCCGCAACTCTTGGTTTTCGACCAGATTCAGTTGAAGACTGGCGATGTTGACTTTCGCGTTGCGAATCGACTGGACTTGGGTCAGTAGGCTAAGAAAACTACTTGACGTATCCAAGTAGAATCGACGTCGAAAGCGAGCGAAGTTGCGAACATCATAGAGCAGATTGCGCTCAGCTTGAGTTAGGTTCTCGAGCCGGACGTGTCGAAATGCGCCGCGAAGCAATGGCTGTGTAAACGAGCTCACGAACAAGCCGTTGCTACCTGCTGTGTTGGTTCCGAAGTCCCAAAAGAACGAATTCAGGATGTTGGTCGCAAACTGACCTCCTCCCGCGAGTCTCCTGCCAAGCCCCAGCCGATCTGTCACTTGCAACAGTCGATTGCCGCCAAGATCAGCCCCTGTAGCGGTGTACTGAGTGCCTGTCCCAGCACTCCACTGTGTTGCAAATTCGAACTCATTTCCCGTCAAGGTAAGCGCGCTCAAATATACGGACTCAAACTGCGTTTGATAGTCGCGAGAATGGAGCAAGGCTAGATCAACGGCGAGCTCCTGAGTCAAATTGATTTGGCCCTCCTCGCCTCGCGGTAAATGGTTGAGCCAAGCTGGCGACTCGACTTGATTGGCGGTTGGGATTTTGGACCAATATTTAGTATTGCGATGTCCATCTGGGAAGTTCATCAACGGCATCGCCGCTGGATCATCTGGCGGCTTGGGGGCACAATCCAGGTCCGATGGCAGGCCCAGCCGAGATTGCTGCAATGGCTCAACGTTGCGCGTCGGCAACGTCCATCTTGCGTCAACGAGTCTGCTAGCAATCAGCGAGTAAGACTTCTTATCGGCGGATGCCCTGTATTGAGAACGCGAACAGCTTGGAAAAAATGCTAAGGCAAGAATGAAGAGCAAGCAATAAATGGTGGCGGATATATTCTGGCAAATAGACCTAGCGGACTTGAACGAAGGGACGAGCTTCATCCTTTCCGTGAAGTGATTGATGTTTGGTCTCGCCATGAAATAGCTCGCAAATGAGCAAGACCTCGCTTTTTTGCGATCTGGGGCCTGTCACAACTCTAATTATCGGAACAAATTGTCGCTGAGGATGATTTTTTTCCGTCCATATATTGGCGATAGACCACTGCACCGCCGTTTAACTCCAATTCAAATCCGTTAGAAGACGAACGGCTCCGCCATTAAAACAATCGCACTCAACCAACTTTGCCGTCAGTTCCACACGGCAACACGTTGTAGAATTCGGTCGCGGGAGCGTTGGTTAGACTCGCAGTGTGCCGCGACGCTCCGCCGTCGCAAATCCCGACGGCGGAGCGTCGTGGCACATTTTAACTGTACACCCATTGAGAAAAGGCTGTTGTCGAAAATATCGGAAGACTAACTATTTCAGTCAGCATTCGCGCTAAGCCGACGGGCAGCGCAAGCTAAACTCTAGAACCGCAAATCACGACGGCGGAGCGTCGTGGCACACTAATCGCTCCGATCCGTTAAACATGAGCTTCAAACTTACAACTTGTTTAACCCGCGAAAAGGTAACCCAACCCGCGAAAAAGGACGCAGCTCATTGATTGCGGTTGATCTGCCCGAATCGCTTTTAGGGGCCAAAAGCGAGTGAGTTCACGGGACGATTTTGGGCCAAGTTACTTTGCCGGGATGAACTGTTCGAATGCTGTACAGCGTTCCGCCACCGGTGATGTAGAGTGTCCGCAAATCTTCTCCACCAAATGCGCAGTTTGTGACTTCGTCGCGCGGGACATGTACGAAATCTATAAGCTTGCCAGCCGGGCTGAAAACATAAATACCACCGCGCTGGCTTGCGTCCGGCTCAAACGGCGGTTTGCTTTCGGTTGTTCCTGCGGCTACATATAGGTTTCCCTTTATGTCTTGCTTAAGTCCATCTGGTCCACGACCCTTTCCCCAATCGTGAATCAAATGTTGGCTTGCAGGAATGACTGTTCCGTCGCTCTGCAAATCAAATCGCCATAGTTTTCTGGCACCGCCCAATCGATCGTTACAATTGTCTGCGACGTAAAGGAATCGGTCATCTGCGGAGACGAGCACGCCGTTGGCTCGTTCGACTTCGCGTACCACGACCCTTTTAACGCTGCCATCAATTTCAATACGATAGACTCCTTCCACCGTTTCGTTCGACTCGTTTCGTTGCTGCATGTCGGCGCGATCCCCATAACGAGGATCGGAGAAATAAATTCGTCCCCGAGAGTCCAGCGTTAAATCATTCGGGGTATTGTAGGCTTTACCCGCGAATGAGGATGTCAGTACATTGACCGTCCCATCCCGTTGCGTTCGAGTGACCCTGCGCAGGGAGGGTTCGCAAGCGAGCAAGCTACCATCGCGATCAAATAAAAGGCCATTGGATCCCGCTCCCTCGCGAAACACACTGGCCGCTCCGTTTTTTGCAAGTCGATT
>JAYVPE010000038.1:0-2839 GCA_043757575.1 Pirellula sp. | reverse complement strand
TCGTTTGTGGTGCTGGCGCGAAACTGTCGCATTTGATAGCATTTAGTGTTGGTGCTGGCCTTGGTGGTCTAGAACATCTTATCGGCATCCCCGGCACCGTCGGGGGGGCATTGCGATGTAATGCTGGCACAGATGATGGCGATATTGGACATAGGGTACATTCGGCTAAGCTGATGACCAAAGATGGAAAAGTGGTTGAAGTTAAAGGGGCAGAATTGGCCTTTTCTCACCGCGTAAGCAGTTTGGATGAACTGGTGATCCTTGAGGCGACTTTTTACTTAGAGCCTGGTGAAATTCGCGGTCTCACGAAACGCGAGCAAACATTTTGGATCGTAAAACGAAGCAAGCAACCAAGTTTTCCGGAGCGAGCGGCCATCGCTTTTGTTGATCCGGATGGTTACAAGGCGTCAGAGTTGTCGCAGCAATCCGGGTTTAATGGTGCAATTGAGGGTGCGGTACGACTCAGCTCAAGCTATCCAAACTACCTCTTTACCAGCGATGGTGCCACGAGTACTCAGGTGTTAACGTTGTTGGAACGTGTACGCAACGGCGTTCAAGATCGGACAGGAGTGCAATTGCAGTTGCATTTGCAGATCTGGTAAGTTCCACGCTATACACCGGCGATCGGTAACGACTGTCATCGAAACAACCAGGGGCGAAAAAAACGAATGGCTACAGCGGAAGTGAATTCGCAACCGCGTCAACAACCCATTTTTTGGAATCATTTAGTTTCGTGGATTCGATCCATTCCGCGAGCGGCGATTCTAAGCATGGTTGGGCCCTCATTGCTTTGCGTCGTCGGTTATTTTGGATGGCTTTATTACGGAGCGCACAAGCTGGACATGGCCTATTATGGCCTCAAGAAGGAAAACATCCACATCCCGCCTCAGCCTGGGTGGCTCAAGAAAACCAACGTTCTGGACGAAGTTTTCAATGGCAGTTCGCTTTCTCGACTTTCTTTGTTGGACGGAAAGACACCGGAGGTATTGGCAAGGGTCTTTGATGCACATCCCTGTGTCCGCAAAACACACCGGGTAGAAAAAATGGCTGGTGGAGTCGTGATCAATCTTGAGTATCGAATTCCAGTCGCCATGGTCCATTGCCAATTGAACGACAATACAAATGGACCAAGCAAGGAAGGTTTTTTGCCCGTCGATGCTGACGCAGTATTATTGGCTGCGGACAATTTCACCCCATCGGATGTCCCGCAATTTATCACCATATTTGCAAGCGGTGCTCCAGTTGATGCCAACGGGAATGAGGGAAAGACCTTTGGCGATCGGCGAATTGAGGAAGCTGCTCGGTTATGCAGTTTGCTTCTACCGTATCGGGAAGCCGCCAAAATCTCGCGAGTGATGGTATACAGTTCTAAGCAACCTGGGAAAACCAAATGGTTGCTTGAGATTCGAACGGCAGGAGGACCGAGTTTCCTTTGGGGAAGTTGTCCGGGGATGGAGGCATTGGGTGAACCATTGCCTGAAGCGAAACTGAAACTACTCATGGTCTCTGCATCGGACAGTAAAACATGGACCCAGGGACAGATTGATTTGTCTGCCTCCCAGACTTTGCCAACTCGAAAATAGCAGTTCACCGACGGACGGGCGATGAAATCGCTCCTCCAACAAAAGTACAAAACTTTCTCATACCCGTCGTTGCTTGCTTTCTTCGCAAAAAAGGGGAAGTAGATTCGATAGACAATAATTGGTAGCCCAAACGTTCTGTTTTTTTGACGCGTACGGCATCGATTTGGATGTCGAAGTTGAGAACTTTGGTGTAAATACCAAGGCGGAAAGGGCTTGGTTTTGTGTGCTGCTGTTAGACTTTCGATCCACCGCTAGCATTGTCAGAAACGCATTGACGTCTTTGTTTCCAAGCATAATTCGGAACTCGGTTCTGAATAATTATGTCAAGAAGTCATTAAAAGTCTCAATTTAGCAGGGTTTTGCGAGAATTGGGAAGCGACAGGCCTAGAAGCTTTTCAGAATTATGCCGAATGCGGCATAATTCGGACTGCTTTGGACGATAATTGTCCCACTTTCCAATGATTTCCTTGATGAAGTGGGCGGAAATGCTTCCGGAAATATGCAGAAGGCGGCCTTTTCCGAATTATGCCGACGTCGGCATAATTCGGACGAGCCTTCGGCACACTTTCGACCAATCTTAACGATCATCAACGGAATCATTGACTTCCAGCGAAGGAACTGCCAGATTAAGGGGAACGTTTTTGAAAAGTATGCCGAAGTCGGCATACTTCTTGTTCGTCCTACCTCGCATCACTAACATTGGGTCTAATTGCATGAAGCGAATTCTGATTGCATCTATATTTACAGTTGTCGCATTGGGCACCGTGGTGTCGATTGCAGCGACTCAAAACACAAGTCGACCAAGTGCATCACCACTTCACGGCAAATCGGTTATCATCGAAATGGATGGCGTGATTTTCGGCGTGACCGAAAATATTCGCTTTGAAACTGTCGGACAAATCGACTACATCGTGGTTCCGATGCAGCACGATGTATCCTACGACCATTGGTAGCGTTTAGATCGCGTTCGTGGAATCAAGGTATTTGATTCGAAAGAATCAGCCATTGCTCATAATAAAAAGACTTCGCCTGTTCGGTCCCCAGAACCTGTTGGCAGCGAGAAGTTGAAGTAGCGGAGGAACAAACGGATGCAGCTAAGCCCTCGGTCAACCGGCCTATTTTGGAATTACGTTTCTTGCTCGGGCTAGCTGATCCGAGTCGTTCGGCGACAAAGCACATCCCATGAAAAAATCCATTTGGTCACCCTTTCAGTCGCCGGATGTTCGCGAGATTTGCGAGCACCTCACGCCTGCGGA
>JAYVPE010000037.1:0-2842 GCA_043757575.1 Pirellula sp. | reverse complement strand
TCAAGTACGACCTTGGCTATTTCAGCAAGATCAATTCGAGCCCGATCATTGGCACTTCACCGGTGATCGAAGCGTTAGTCGGAAAAACGTATTCCTATTCGTTGAATGCGACGGACGAGAACGGAGACACGTTGTCCTATCGATTAAATGAATCGCCGCGCGGAATGACAATCGATTCCAAGACTGGCAAGATCACCTGGAATTCTCTCGCAAGTGACTTAGGCAATCACAACATCGTTATCGCAGTCAACGATGGTCGCGGTGGAACGACGACACAGAGATTTACGTTATCGGTAATCGATCCTCCACCAAACCGACCGCCTGTCTTTACATCGACGCCGATCGTGGATGGATACTACGGCTCGCAATATGTGTATGACGCCACAGCAAGGGATGCTGATGGAGACACGTTATCATTCCAATTAGTCGATGCCGCTCCTGGAGTTCAACTTGATACTGCGTCAGGGCGAGTTACGTGGGCTCAGGCAGGCGTTTGGAACTGGGATGCGGCCAAGGATTTTTCGCCAAAAACAAATCCTTCGAGCGTGTGGAGTTATGGTTGGTCCGATGCCGTTCTAGGTTCGGACATTCACGTGTTTCCACGTTACTCTACTTTTAGCGTACTTGACGTCTGGGATGACCCAAACAATCTTGTGTCAGGTACTCCTAGTCTCGCTCACAACGGTACGACTCAGCCATTTAATCTTGGTGGCGGAGTCATTTGGCAGCCAGGACAGCTTAGCTTCCATCCGGGGTCCGCCAATGAGCGAAGCGTCGTACGATGGACCGCTCCTTCGGCAGGAAGTGTTGAAATCGCCGCTCTATTCGCTCCATTGGATCCGAGTGCCACTACCGATGTTCATGTGTTACATAACGGCCGTTCGATTTTCGACGGTGTCATCAATCGCTCTGGCACGCAAGCAGAATTGTCTCCAACCCTAGACAACGTTGCTGCCGGCGATACCATCGATTTTGTGGTTGGGACCGGTACCGGTGGTTTCGCTTCGGACAATACTTCGTTGTCTGCAACAGTAAAAATGCTTCGGCCCAGTAGCCCTATTACGTTGAGCGTAGTGGATGGTCGGGGTGGTTCGGCGACGCAAGTCTTTAGCATCGATGTTCATCAAGCCGCAGGAAACCACGATCCGAGAATCGTCAGTTCACCTCGGGTGTCATTGCCATATGGCGAGCCCTATGCTGACACAGTCGTAGCAGTCGATCCAGACGCGGATCGATTATCGTATTCGCTGCCCGAAGGTCCGGCTGGTATGAGCATCGATGTAAAAACAGGAGTGCTCGCATGGCCGGGCATTGTTGAACGAGATAGCACTCCAGGTCCCGCCCCTACGAATGGGATGACATTATCATCGGAAGCGATTGCTGCCGGTTTCCTTTTGACTGAGTTTGCGCGAAACATTCCGTCTGATGGCAACGTTGGCCCGCTAGGAATCGCGTTTCCGATAAGTGGCGGAGTTCTTGTGAGCAACCACCGAGGGGACGTGCGTCGATTCTCGAAGAACATTGATGGGCAAGACGCTAGCAAGGTCACGCCATCTCAGAAGTACGGCTTTGGACGTGCTTTTGATATGACGCAGATCGGTCCAAAAATTTATATGTCACAACGAGATAGCGGAGCAGTCGTTCAGATCAATGACGATGGCTCGCTCAATCAGACTATCGTCGTTGGATTGGCTTCGCCCCACGGCATTGTTGCAAACCCAGCTAACGGTCATTTAATCGTCTCGTCTTATACCTCTAACGTTGTTTACGATGTCGATCCGGTAGCAAAAACCTCCAAAGTTCTCTTTAATGCCTCGCTGGACGGAATCAGTATCAGCGCGGACGGCTCGGTAATCTACGGGGCAGCCGCACCTTCAGGGCTCGATCACCTCTATGGTTATAGTCTATTAGCCGGAAGCGTGGGCAACATCGTTTTCGACTCCGGGATCGTTCTAGGCGATCCCGATGGAGCAGCCATTGGCGGTGGAGCGCTTGCGAACAAAATCTTTGCCAACACCAACAATGGAACCATCATACAAATCGACCTGCAGACAAAGCAGCAAACGATCATCGCGTCAGGAGGGACGCGCGGCGACTTCGCTAAAATCGATCCAACGAATGGTACCCTTTTATTAACACAGACAGACAATATCGTTCGACTTCGCCTCCCAAAAGATTCGAGTTTCACAGCAACAACGAATGGATTGAAGCTAACCACCGAAGCAATTTCAGCCGGTTTCGAACTGACCGAGTTCGCCCGAAAAATCCCGAATAATATCTCAGGTCCACTTGGTATAGGTTTTCCATCGAGCGGAGGAGTACTTGTTAGTGACCGATTTGGCAATCTCCGGCGATTCCCAAACAGTTCCGATGGCCAAGATGCGTCATTGATTGTTCCTTCACAAAATTATGGTTTCGACGGAGCTGTTGACATTGCTAAGGTGGGGAACAATCTCTACATGACGCAATTCGCTACCGCTGGTGTCATCCAGATCAATGATGACGGAACATTCAATCAGAACATTGTAACGGGTCTACTGACGCCTCTTGGCATAGTCGCTAACCCTGTTACCGGGCATTTGATCGTTTCGACGGGAGGCCAGAACACCATTTTTGAAGTGAACCCGATAACAAAAACGACGACGGTTATCTTTAACGCTGCATTAGATGGAATAACGATCGCGGCGGATGGCTCGATTCTTTACGGAGCAGGTCTTAATGGTCATATCTACGGTTATAGCCTTTTGGCGGGCAACGTCGGCAACGTTCTATTTGACTCCGGCCTTGTTCCGGGAGACCCCGACGGCTTAGCACTTGGCGGAGGGGCACTCGAAGGCAAATT
>JAYVPE010000036.1:0-2850 GCA_043757575.1 Pirellula sp. | reverse complement strand
GAAGTAACAATCAATCCCGTGCGAGTCTATACTCGGAAACGATTCCATCGCTGCTGAATTTTATTAAAAGCCATTCGGAATCAATTGACATGAATCCTCGCTCGGGACCGAGCCAGTATACCATTTCCCACTCCGTGAAATAATCGGTTTTCGGAGGTTCACCAAGCATTTCTGTTACTTGTATTCGAGTTTTGCCATCAAGTAATCGCCAAGCGACAATTCGGTCTGCCATTCCGAGACGAACGCATTTTTTTCGCCATTGTTCCTTTTGCTGTTTCCACAGTTCCGAATCAAAAGAGCGGCCGGGAAAAAGATGACGATACGTAATAGCGCAAATGACGGCAATTAAAATTAGCGTGATCCAATTCGGTAGTCGTCGAACCTTCATCGAATTGGTCCTATCGCTTTCTCGACGAACAAATAGCAATCCTTCCCAACAGTACCGAAGCTGATCGGCGGAATAGATGGGTGCTGAACTGATTACTTCGCTAGTAGCCAATTTAGTTTACACAAGTCGCTGCTGGTCTACAGCCCATTACTGAAGATTTCTACTTTCACGCTGGGATGGGCCATCCCTGTGGACTTGGTTGCTGGTTGGGATTGATGGACACAGTGGTTTAATGGCCAAAATGAGACGGGCCAATGCTGTGGACAATCGAATAACATCGATACATCGAGCGGTTCGAACCATAAGCATCACATGGTGAGTACTCATTTCGCCGGGGAGCGATCTATAGTCTTCCGTCGTCGTGGCTGACCGGTGACTTAGAGCACAATGCACTTATGTACAACTACTTGACAATGCAATCAACGAGGCCATATCCGTTTGATTGCGTCCGAACACCTTTCTTCAGAATGTCCTGGAAGTTTGCTGTGCGTGCCCTTTTCCTAATGAGCTTACGGTCCATAACCTAGCAGTTCTCCACTTTCACTAAAAATCACCTGGACTGAATCACCTGGGCACGGTGGTGATCTCGAAACGTAAACTGTGATGCCGTTCGGATATCCAACACAGAACTTACTAGGCACTGATGTTACCCCGTCAACGTTCACTTTAATCCAACCGGAACGAACTTCCGCAATTTCGATTGCCTTTGAGTGAAGCAATTCGAGGGTGGCTGGGTTTTTTCGGAATCGCATCTGAACTTTCTCGTCTGCCTCAAGAATTTGACGCTCGAAACGCTGACGCTCAGCCATAGAGGATTCTTTTCCGCAGCCCAAAATCGCGACGGTCAAAAAAACACCCAGAACCCTCGAAAATGTATACAAAAAGATATCGCGTTCGCCCATGATTATTGGCTATTCTGGCAATTCTAAGTTTGTGCTTCGTTACTTATCTTCGGGACTGTGGTTAGTTCCAAAAGCAGTTCTGCAATTTCTAAGGCGCTTTGATGTTGTATCGCCAATCGCCGCTCGGACAAATTGTTAGTCGTCGCGAACGAGTTTGAATGAGGTGTTCTGTCGTCGTTGGATTTTTTTTCTATCTCGCCTCTGAATAGTGCGTTGGAAATGCATAACTCAGGTGCAACGGCTTGATTTCTAAATCAAAGAGGCCGACCCCTTTGAGCCGCTTCGGTTTCACTTGTTACAGCGCAGGTAAACCAATTTGAACACGATGCCGAGACCGTTGGTCTTTGGAATCAATGCGATTCTCTCGCCGCCAATCGCGAAGTCTCCCTGCATTGTTTTTGTACAAAATGTCGTTTTCGAAAAATTCAACCGGCAAGCCAACCTCGGAAAGCGCATCGTAAACACTATCGCGATCGATTTTCGGATCATCAACTGCATACAGGAGGAATTCTACACCTGCGTCTCCTAGATACGCCAACGCCCTTGCTGCATGAAGCTTGGGAATTCGATTTTCTTTTGAAGTTGGACCAGTCCAGCGATAATTTCGATCCTTAAGTTTTCTGCAAAAAAATTCAGTTTCTTCTGTCTTCGTTGCATACTGCGAAATGCACGAACAACCGCAATGGCAAATACACAAAATTATGAGTAAACCCAATCTTGATGTCATCGTTCTGTGTTCAAAAGTGTTTCCACAAAGCTGGGCTCATTTCCGTGTTCTTTGCCATCTCTGCATCCGGTCATACCATGCTCCATTCGACCCAGCAGTAGCGAAGCGGATCGGATGGAAAGATTGCACAATGGACTGAGCGGCTTCGACTCCGTCACTCCGCAATCACATGCTGGACTTCCATTCCTTCCATGAACTCGTCTAGTAGTTTGGTTAAGGCTAGTTTCATCATTCCGTGTCCCCAGTAAATGGAATCCAAGTTCCAGGCACAGGAGACGTAACGTACACCGGACACGGTATAGTGGTCCTGGCGAATATACCTAACCATTTCACCGCTTTCCTCAAGCGGCGAGAAGTGGGGTTGAGATGATTCCCGTTTTGTTGTCGCCACGCAGAACTCCCTCGAGCAACTCCCTGTACAGATTCTCGTTCACGCGATACTGATGTGGTACGACCATCGGATCTCGCTTGATGCATAGAATGGCTTCAATGTCCGAGTGTTGCATTTCACGTAAAATCAGCATTGAGCTCCTTTGACAGCCGTTCCTCCAATCAAGCTTTGGGGGTGTCCCCACCCACATGCACCTTTTTTCATGGATGCAGGAGTCCCCCTTGGGCCGTCCTTAAAAAGTACAATCCGAGGGCGGTACACTTTTCCACAAACATCTGAGGCGTGAACAGCGCGCCGAATTGAGCTCAATTTGGCTTCCAAGTTGGCGGCCCAAAAGCCATTGCGATTTTTTCGATTTCGTTACCCGAGAGAGTCCTAGCATTCTCAAACATTGGCCGGTTTTCCGGAGCGAGGAATTCCGGTTCTTGGATCTGTTTAAAAA
>JAYVPE010000035.1:0-10587 GCA_043757575.1 Pirellula sp. | reverse complement strand
GAAACCACCAAGCCAGCAACTGTTTCGTATTCATCCGATTCTGGAAGCTCCAACGCCATATGACGATTTGCAGCAGAAACTTCCATGACGCCCGCAATGCTAAAGCCGCCGTCTGGATCCTCGATGAACATCGGCATCACCTCATCCACATCCAGCTCGTCAGCAATTTCGCCTACAATTTCCTCCAACGCATCTTCTATCGTTACGACACCCAGCGTTTGCTGAAACTCGTCAACGACGATGGCCATGTGGCACCGACGCAACAAAAAATCCTTCAATAACTCATCGATTTGTCGTGTCGCAGGTATCATCCAAGTCTCTCGCAAAATTTTGCGGAGAACAGAAGCATCGTTTGGCCGTTCAGGATTTTGAAGAAGTGTCATCAAGTCCTTGACGTATAGAATGCCGACGATGTTGTCCAAGGAATCTTCGTAGACCGGCATGCGGGTCCGCCCGGATGCAATCACCGCGTCAGTAACCTGTTGCCAGTCCCAACCAATATCAATCGCATCGAGCTGGCTTCTCGGAGACATGATTTGAGAAACTTGGCCCTCGTCTAAATTCATTACGCCGGTAATCATGTCTCGCGTCGATCGAGTGACCAAACCATCTCGTTCGCCCGCCATTACCATCGTTCGGATCTCATCTTCCAGCGACTCCTCCTCCACTCGATCTTCAACGCGACGGTCACTCAGACGATGTCCAACCGCCAAAAAAAGGTGTTCCAATGTTCGAAATGGTCGAGACACAATATTGATCGAATGCCAGTACCACCACGTGTGATAGAGCAATACGGATGCGCTATTGCCAACAATGATCTTTGGAATCCAAGAGTAGACGCACGCTAATACGGCTGCGGCTAGGATGCTGATCGAAATCAACCGGTAAATCGAAACTGGGTTTTGGGTATCCGACAGCCCCCATTGCAGCCGCATCGAAAGCCAAGTTCCGGCGGAAATGAGAGCGATGCTACTGCCTAGAATGAACAAGTAGTTACACGCAGTTTGCGCATTATCTTGTTCGTCGAGAATCCTGCCAAATCGTTCTCGATTGCCCTTCAAACGGCAATACGCTTCGAGCGTTCGTCCGCGAAAGTGAAGCAACAGATGGCTACCCAAACCTCCAATTGCCGAGAGGATTAAACCGAACATGGCTAGGGCTATGCAACTCGTATTTTGCATGAATTGTTCCTGACCTTAGCCGCGGTTATAGTGCTAGTCTCGCTTGCACCACTATTGTATTGAACCATTGGTCCAATTTCCATCGACGAGTCGCCATGCTCCACTTGGGTTCTTGTTCTGAAGGACAACTGGAATCCGGTTCTCGCGAACACTATCAAAGCACGTCAGTTTTGCGAAGCGAATGAGACTTGCAGGAATTCCAACCGCAGTGAAGCCTGGGTGGCCAGTCGCAGGGAATGGACCGCCGTGATTCATGGCGGGGCTCACCGTAACGCCGGTCGGCATCTTGTCATTCAGAATTCGTCCCACCCGCTGCGTCAGTGCAGATGCAATCAAGGAATAGTTTGTATCGTCAGCCCCTTGCGAATCCGAATAGATCGATCCCGTGAGATTTCCCTCGAGGTGCTCAATCGCTTGTGAAAGCTCGGTGATGTCGGAGCATACAACCAGCAGCACCGCGTTGCCGAACGCTTCGGTTTGAAATACTATTGGATCCGCAAGAAATTCTTTACCGGAAATTTTCAAGACGGTGTTCGCGACGGCACATCTGCTACCCTCCACCTTGCTTCCGCCCGCAAGCAATTCAGCACCGGCGTCCTTGAGTTTCGAGATGCTCTTTACTAAAGAAGTCTCGACGCTCCGCGAGAGCAAGGTCCCAGCGTTGTTCGCCTTATATTTTTCCGTTACTCCCTCTATAAATTTCATTGTGTCGGCATTGTCTATCATTAAAAGCATGCCGGGGTTGGTGCAAAACTGCCCGGTCGCCATAAGACCACTCGTCACATACTCATCGATTAGTTTGTCCAATCGTTCACGAAACGCACCGGGTAGGAACACAACCGGGTTTACACTCGACAACTCTGCGTAAAATGGTTTTCCAGCCCGATCCGCTACCGATTTTAATTTTAGTCCTGCTGATCGCGAACCTGTGTAACCGATCGCAGCCAGTCTTGGATCGCTTACCAATCGTTCGCCATCCGCGTGAGACGTCCGATAGATCAGTTGCACAAGTCCGCTCGGCATGCCGGTTTCGCGAACTGCCTTATCAGCCAGAACCGCAAATCGCATCGTTGTTGCAGGATGCGAGGAGTTGGCTTTCGCGATAACCGGATTACCCGCTGCAATTGCTGCCGCAAAATCACCACCGGCTATGCTATTGAATGCGAACGGAAAATTGTTAGGACCAAAGACACATACTGGACCGATGGCTTGATAGCACGATCGAATATTCGCCTGCGTGTCGATGGTAGGCATCGACCAGCTCTGTTTTCGTACCGCCGATGCTGCAAGTTTCAACTGATTGACAGTTCGTGGCAGCTCGACGTCGGCAAGCCTCGGCGACTTTGGGAGCCCTGACTCTTGATGTGCGATCTCAACCAAACCGTCCTTGTCCGCCTCGATCAAGCTTGCATATTTTTCGAGAAACAACGCTATCGATTCTGGAGCCATCGCTCGCAGTTCGGCAAATGCACTCGCGGAAGCGGTCAACGCCTCATCGCAATCAGACCATTGGCTAACAGGAAATTCTATCGCGATTGGTTGGCCTAGGGTGGGGTTCGATGGCGAAAAAACTGCCGATCGCGAACTTGCTCGCCATTGGCCATTGATCAAAACTTGTTGAGTTGGATTTGTCATTGATTCGTACTACGGATCTTCTAAACTAAAAGCGAAAACTAACCTTGGATGATTGTGCTAGTAAGCGTGCCAATTCCATTGATGGTTATATGCACGGTATCCTCTTTTGCGAGGGTAAAGGAACTGTCGGGCACTACGCCTGTCCCGGTCAACAGGAAGGCACCGTTGGGCAAGTCATTGTCTCGAATCAGCCACTGGACCAAGTCCTCAAGTTGACGTGCCATTTGCGAGACATTCGTTTCACCGGAGAATACGGTTTCATTGTTGCGAATGATCTTGAGGAATATTCCGATCTTGTCTCGGGGTGGCATGGCTTCAGCCAGCGTGATCCATGGCCCAAGTCCGCAACACTGGTTGTAAACTTTGGCTTGTGGCAGATAGAGTGGGTTGTCCCCCTCAATATCGCGACTGCTCATGTCGTTGCCCACGGTGTAGCCCACGATTGTACCTCGATTGGAAAGTACTAAAGTCAATTCGGGCTCAGGGACATTCCAGGTCGCATCGGACCGAATTCGCAGTTTGCCCAAATGGCCGGTGCATCGGTTTGGCGTCGCCTTGAAAAAGAGTTCTGGTCTAGCCGCCGTGTAGACACGATCGTAACAGCTTGCTGCAGCCTCGCTCTCCTCCATACGTGCGGTTTGCGATCGCTTGTAAGTAACTCCGGCGGCCCAGACTTCTTGGTCGTCTATCGGCGGGAGCCACTGGACTTTTTCTAAAGGTATCGAAGCGGCGGCGGCGGGGAGATCGCGAGCCAACTCCACAAGCTGATCGCTTGACAATAGTTGGCCAAGCGAATGAAGTCCTGACGAAGATAGATCAAGGACCGTTGCAAAATTGTTCGCGACACGCGCGATAGCTGGTCCCTGTTGGGTTTGGATTTTTGCCAAAAACATTCAATTACTTTCAACGAGAAACACCGCATGGAGTAACCATTGAAACATTGTGAGAGGTTATTGAACAGCCCAGCATAGGAATTCGGTCAATATATTGATATTAACGCGTTGATGACCGCTATTTGGCGTGCGGAAAGGGCTTCTTCAAAGACGAGCAGGCGAGCCGAGTCAACTTCCGGGAGCGACAACAAAAGGGCTGCATTCGATACGAGAATCTTCCGCTCCAAAGCGTGACGAGCAAGGCGGTTTACTAGGCTTTACAAAGGTCGTACGGGTCCAGACCGAACGTAAGCGGCTGGAAGACGATTTAAAACTCCACGCTGAGCAGTTAGCCGACTTGCACCGTCGCAAAGATGAGAACCCAATTCTACATCAAGCTCGTACCATCATCGAACGCCAGGTCGGACAGATGTCCCGACTGGTTGATGATTTGTTAGAAGTCACGCGGATTACGAGTGGACGGGTTCAAGTTCGCCCCGAGCTTCTCCAAGTAAGTAATATTGTGGAATGTGCGGTGGAATTACGAGGCGTTCGAACGAAGCGGATGTATTCCCAAGCGACGCCCACCGAATCTTACCCCACTCAGGATGGTTCGGTGGTACTGACAGTCCACTTGGCAATTTTTCCATGCCCCACTGCATAAATCGCATCGCCCGATTCATTGACGGCGACACTGTGGATGTGCATGGGTGCCTTTTCGTCGCGGAACGATTTCTTGGAATCGGCCAAGTCAAAAAACATCAGGAACCCGCTGTTATCGCCGCCCGCAGCGACAAGCCAATCTCCATTGGGATGAAATGCAAGTGATTCGACGAGTCCCTTGAAGCTATTGTCAACATAGGAATGTGTCCTTTCCCCAACCTGCCAGGCGAATATCTCGACACGTGCCTTGCCTTCGAGATGATCGATATTTCCGACTGGTCCCATCCCTCCAACGGCTAAGTTCCGACCGTCGGGCGAGAAAACAACACTTCGGATTCCTCCGATAGAATGTCGTCGCTGCTTTGCATCCCAAGTATACATTTCGGAGGCCTCTAACTTAGCAACCTGTCGACCGTCTTCGGATCGCCAAATGAGAATCGTTCCAATGCGATCTACGGTGGCAATATGTTGGCTATCGGGAGAAATAGCACAAGCGTACAGCATGGATGGATAGTGATGTGGCGTCACAGACTGATGGCCATGAAGCTCGTGTCGCAATTTGCCGGATGTGCTTTCCCAAACACGTGCGATCATGTCGTCGCCGACACTTACGATCCATTTACCATCGGGACTTGCCTGAACATCGCGTATGAATCGCTGATGCGCGTTATCGACGGTTCGGATTGGCTTGCCTGTTTCCAGATTCCACCATACGAGTCGCTGGTCATAACTGGATGTTACTAGAAATGCCTCGGTTCGAGCGACACCCGTGACATAACTGTCGTGTGCCCTGCCTTCTGAAATAGGTTCGTTCTTGTCGTTTGAAAGATCGAATCCGTAGAGCTTGAAGTCGCTGCTACCAACCTGGAGAAGTTCTGAATTTGGCATTCGAACCATCGAAAAAAGGATATCTCGTCGCGAGATTTCCTTGGTGATTTTGAGCTCTATCTTTTTTTCCATTTTTTGACTCGCTAAAAACAAAATCAGGACTGATTATCCCAAAATATCTGTGATGATGCGCGTACCGGGATCTGCGAGAGGAATGGGACGCGCTCCGTACTGATATTCGTGATGAGGATCAATACCAACGGCTTTAAAGATCGTTGCAAACAAATCGCCAGCCCCGATTTCTCCTTCGGTAACAGTCTTTCCATCTGGGTCGGTCTTTCCGTAAACGACGCCAGGACGGATTCCGCATCCCGAAAGGGAACAACTCCAGGCCGTGGCAAAATGGTCTCTTCCAAGGCTCGCATTAATCTGAGGTGTTCGGCCGAATTCTCCAACGGTGATGACCAACGTGTCCTCCAATAGCCCACGTTCTTGCAGATCATCGAGGAGAACACTCATGACATGATCCAGTTCGGTTACTAGTTCGAGATGCGTTTCGAAATTCTGACCATGACTATCCCACCAAGCTCGAGCGACACGGACAAAAGGTACGCCTGCTTCGACCAATCTTCGCGCGACGAGGCATTGCTCTCCAAATTGAGTAGGTCCATACCGATCGCGGACACTCTGCGATTCGTTCTCAATATTGAACAAATATTCACTGGACATCAATCCTTTGACGCGTTCATAAGCCGTGTTATGGCTTTGAACGGTGCTCGCGTTATGGTTGCGAAGAAAGCGTTGGCTGAGTAGTCTTCGCAAATTTTCACGATCTTGATGATCGCCCTCCGCAATTTCATCGAGTCGCCGAAGATCTTGCGGAATGGGATCCTCAAACAATTGAATCGGTGCGTAGCGGCTTCCAAGGAAGCCCGGACCACCCAGGGTATTGCCGCGTCCTTCCGTTTCCGAATAGAACGCGACAAAGTCGGGCACTTTACTGTCGGCTCGACCGAGTTCACGTGCAATCATCGCTCCGAGGTCAGGATAAGGAACGGTAGCGTCCGTGCGACGTCCTTTGAGCATCAGTTCGGCTGCCCCGCCATGGTCACCGTTTCGTGTATTGAGCGACCGAATAATGGCGGTATGTTGATGCAACCGCATTGCCATCTTCGGCATCAGCTCGGAAATATGCACGCCCGGTACCGAAGTTGGGATGGCTCGAAAAGGCCCACCCGTTTCACGACCTGGTTTTGGGTCCCAAGTCTCCAACTGACTCGCACCGCCAGCGAGCCAAAGTAGAATCACTCTTTTTTGTTCCTGTTTGAGCTGTTCAGCAAAAACCGGCTGTGCAAAGCATTCCAGGCCGCTTAGGTCGGCACTAAAAGCCCCCGCTGTAATCGCCGACCCACCAAGGAATGCTCGCCGACTCAATCCGAGATGATCGGAAGAACCACAGAAAGTTCGTTTAAATGGTTGCATTTTCAATCACTTTTCAAAGATTCCAGCTGTCCTATGTGGTCTCGCGACTCCGATCGCGAGACTTGCCATTGCAGCACGCATTAGTGGTTAAATCGAAACTCGGTACTTGCCAACAAGGACCATACCATTTGCTGGTAGGCTTGCAGGCGTCGCTCGGATCGCATTTGTAGGTAACTCATGATCGCTTCACGTTCAACGGAATCGGGTGGACGCTGTAGTACCGATTGAAATGCGAGTTCCATGGCGGTCCCGTCATCCTGGATGTGCACAAGTCGATCAACTAACCCTCGACCCAGCAACTCGCTCATCAATTCCCTATTGTTATTGAGATAGAGCGCTTCACTAATGCTTAGTTGAAGATCTTCTCGCGGCATTTCAAACCGCGAACTTAGTCCGCGTCCAGATTGAGCCGAATCCTCTAGGCGTTTGTTCCGATCTGCAAGGGGGACGTTGCCTCCTATCGATTCTGGATCCAAAGTGGCCACCCTCAAGGAAGCTCCCAGTTGCAATGGAGTGAGCATGCGAACGCGACCGATCGCAAACAGGCTCGCCTCGGGCTTGGTACCACTACCTTCCCAAGAAGTGTCTCGCGAATAGGTTCGACTCATCACTAACCCACGAATCAAGCGTTTCAAATCAAAGTCATGTGCGATGAGGTCTTCGGCCAGCCACTCGAGCAGCTCTGGATGGCTCGCGGGATTCTCGCTATGCATTTGATCCACAGGCATGACGAGCCCATAACCGAGCAGTCGATACCAGACACGATTCACGATGGCTCGAGCAAGCCACATTCGGCCAACGGGACTTAGCCCAGATTCAATGATTCTATTTCTGCGGCTATAGGTTGGCAGTGGAGGTGCCTTCTTTTCTTTTCGCAACTCTTCGAGCTGCTTCTTTTCAGCCTGCTTTTCTTGATCGCTTGGCTCGAGCTGCTCGGGTTCGTCGAGCGCCTGGCCGGTCAAGAATACAAGTCGGGCGCGACGTTGCTCTCCGTGGGTGGTTACGTAATCCACCGTGCCGTACTGACGCTCCGCCACGAATCCACCATTTTCAAACGTCCTCGCGAAGAAAGATTTCATGCCATAGTATTGATCTTGCTTCCAATCGCTGACCAACGGATGATCGTGACATTGAGCGCAACTGATGTTGACGCCAAAGAAACGTACGCTGACTTCGTTGGTCATCTTGTCGACATCATTCAACCTCGCCCTGACAAAGGAACTAGCGCCCGCATTCGGATCATCCCCTTGTTCCGCTAACATCAAATCTTTAAAAATTTGGTCCCAGGGACGGTTCTCTGTAACCGATTTCTTTAGATAATCCCTTAGATTGCCGCGATCAGGGTACATCAAAAGTGAATCGAGTTCATCCACCTGATGACGCACGAATCCTTCGCTAATCATCAAACGGTCCACCCACAGGGCCCGCTTGGATTCAGAAACGGACGCAAGAAACTCCTGTGTTTCGCATAGGCTTGGAAGCCGACCAACCAAGTCGAGTGTCAGTCGTCGAATCAAGTCGGAATCGATTGCCTGAGACGCAGGTTCGACCATAGATTCTCGCAGACGCACATCAACGTAGTGATCGACGACGGCTTCGATCGATGCATCGATTGCAACCTGTCCAAACAAACTGGACGGGAATAACCCAACGGCCAAAAAAACCGCTTGAATAGTCGCCCACAGAACTGCTTTATGCACTCGTTGCATCAACAGGAGCATTTGGGGCAACCTCAGTTTTTCGAATGGGAAAGTTCGCAATGGTTCACTTTGCCACGTGAACAGCGATGTTGGCAGGCATAATGAGTTATTCTATTTTATTCGACGATCACATTGCAAGCGAACGTCTCCGTTTTTGCAAACTAATCGCGATTCTTTGCGTCTTACCTCAGCTCTTCGACTGCGATATCTTTGTATCGTACAATGGACGTGGCATTGCCATGAATCTGTACTGCGAAAATGCCCTTCTGCGGGATGCTCGCGTCGGTTTCTGTGTAATCCACCGTTTGCACACCATTGAGCCAAATTTGAATCCGTTGCCCCTGTGCGCGGATACGGTAGTCGTTCCATTCGCCCAGCGGCTTGCGAGCTTTTTCCAACACTTCCATTGTTGGCCTGGCCAATACCTTGTTCCGCCGGCTCTCGTCGTAAAGCGCTCCGTCTAAACCCGCGCCGAGATCGGCTTGAAACCCCGAGACCTCGTGATGATTCGGAATGCGCTTCGAGCGGAACTGCACCCCGCCATTCACAAATCCCTCCGTGCCTTCGAGCTTCCACCTCAAGCTCATGTCAAAATCTCCGAATTCTTTCTTCGTAGCTAAGAAGTCGTTTTTCTCTTGCTTCTTGTCGAGTGCACCGGCCGTGAAAGCTCCGTCCTCGATGCGCCAAACCATGCCGGTGTTGCCTTCCCAGCCCGTGAAGCTCCTGCCGTCAAAAAGCGACACAGGGTCGGCAGCGAGGGCAGTACCGAGTGTGAACATCAATGGTGCGATGCATGCGTTGATCCATTTCATGGTTTGTCTCTTGGGGAAATTACTTTGGCGTGTTCGTGTCCTGGGACGGTTTGCGATTCATGATTATAAACTCGGAATAGGGAGAGTCGCTAGCAGGTGATGTACCGAAGAGATGCGATAATGCATACAATTCGCAGCGTCACTCAATTAAAGGAAATTATGTCGCTTCCGATCGTAATCTTACCAACTGGCGAAAAATGGGATTGCCACCATTGTGGGATCTGCTGTCGAGGCAGCTTGGTACCGCTTTACGACGAAGACTTAGCGAGACTACGAAGCCAAAAATGGGACGAACATCCGGAATTTCGCAACACGACGGTAATTGTTCGAAACCAGTTTTCCAAAAATGCCTTTCGCTTGGCACATCGAGCTGATGGAAGCTGCGTTTTTTTGAGTGATCAGGGCCTCTGTCGTATCCATTCGGAACTGGGATATGAAGCCAAACCGACGATTTGCCGAGTCTTTCCTTTGCAATTGGTCCCTCGCAACGGAAGGGTTGCGCTCACCGCACGTCGCGCTTGCCCCTCTGCTGCTGCCGATAGTGGACAGCTATTGAAACAGCATCTTCCTTTTATTCAACAATTTGTTCGCGACGGACGGTTGTCGACCAAAGCGATCGAACCTCCCGCTTTAAAAACCGGTGAGCACCGCAACTGGAAAACAGTTGAGCTCGCTCTCGAAACCGCATCTCATCTTTTACTAGATCAACGTTTCCCGCCAGTAAGACGAATGGTCCATACGCTCCAGTTTGCTAATCTCTTAGCAAAAGCAAAGACCAAACCGATGGAGGATAAAAAGCTGGCTGAACTGATAAATACATTGGCTCAACTCGTACCTGAAGAGTCGAAACCCTTTTTTGACGACCGCGGTCCGCCAAGTGGTTATGCCCGGATGGTTTTTCGCTCAATGGGAATCGAATTCGCTCGCCTTCATCCACAATTTCGTCCGACAGCTAGTTGGTCACAACGCATTCAATTGCTAAATACTTTATTCCGATTGGTCCGAGGGAGCGGACCGTTGCCAGAAATTCAACCACCTTTTCCACAGGTGCGATTTGAACAACTTGAGCTTCCTTTGGGTCTACTGGATCCGTCAATTGACTATCCACTTGCTCGACTAATTGAAGCGAGTTCGGCATCCTATATCTATGCTCTGGCAGATCGAACAGGTTGGTCGGTCGTCGAGAGCATTCGAGGGCTAGTCTCCCTTTTTCCGGTGGGACTTTGGCTTTTGCGTTGGGTTTCGCACGGTCGTAATCCGACGTCGGAGGATATGATCCAGATCGTCGTAGCCCTCGATCGCGGCCAGGGGTTTGCGTCACTAACTGGGCAATTGCATCGCGTGCGTCTTCAAATGCTCTCGTCGGGAGAGTTGGAGCGGCTTGTCGTTTGGTATGCTCGTTAAGATGGTTTAG
>JAYVPE010000034.1:0-10591 GCA_043757575.1 Pirellula sp. | reverse complement strand
CGATGCGAAAACCTATGTCGTAACAGCGGTTTCCTAACCTCTTCGCACGAATTACTTTCGCTGTTGCAATGGCTGAGGAAAAATAGATTTTCACGCACTGCTCTGGATACCATTGTCGATCCGCAAGTACTGAGAAGCCGGTGCGGGACAGGTTTCTTACGATCACCTGCGTTGTTGGGAATTGGAGTGGCAATCCGCTCGGTGACTTGGTCCATATTAGTATCGCAGGTCCCCTGCAACGAAACCTGGCGGCTACTCGAGCTTCGTCGTTGCGGGTCGATAGCTCGCCACGTTGCCGCAGGTCAAGTTCCACTTGAACCGGAACCGCCACAGTCAAAGGAAAGTTTTCCATCAAGTCGTTGAACAGTGGCTCATTTTCGTGTTCAAGCATTGAATCATCTCCGAATCGAGGGCTGTTTTTTTTTCTGACTCTAGGACGCGAAAGGCCGCCAATCGCGTCATGGCTTGGCGATTTGAACAATCGCTGGTCAAGCCTTCAAAGCGATTGGCCACCGCACAAATTTTGCTTGCTTCATGAATTTCCTCACTTATCAAGCCAACCGGAAATCCCTTCCCATCAAGTCGTTCATGGTGCTGATAGCACATAAGCAAATGCGTTTCCGTGATCCCAGGTTCATTGCAAAGTCTTCGAAAACCTTCGATTGGATGCGACTGTCCGTTGCGATTTGTCCAGTCTTTCCGAGTTTCCGATAAACTATCTGAATTGCAGTCCAGCAACCAGGGTTCGATCTTGCCAACATCGTGCATCATCGCGCCGACACATACTTCGGTAATCATCTTTTCCCCATATCCACGATTCTCGGCAATCAAGTAGGAATAAAAGGCAGTGTTGACCGCATGCGTGACGAAACTCGCATCGTGCCTAAGCGTTCTCTGCAGTTCTCGTCCGTCTATCTGAATATGATGTCCAATTTGAGCAAGCTGTAGACTGCATTCCATGCTGCATTCAACCAAGTCCCGAACCGATTTCTTTTGGAATGCCCTGGTAAATCGTCCGTGGAAGCATTCTGCAATAACCGTAGTTTTTAGAATTCTTGGGATGCGAGGCTCAACGAGCCAACTCTCCAAATTGTCGATCAAGTATTCTTGATAGGACTGATGCGACGAATCTTCAACGAATATTTTTTGGCCAGGGTTTGCCAACAAGAAGCTGAAAGTGCTTTCGGTAACCATTTGCTCGCTGGAAAGAAATTTAACTGTCGTTCCAGTTTTTTCATTCCAGATAAACATATTCGTACCGGCACGATAGTTCGGCACGAGGGTAAGCGGATTGATAGCAATTAGCCCACTATTAGTCATAGTAAGAAGAGGCGCGAACGGCCTGCTGATCAGAGCGATGCATTAGATGCTTGCGAGGAATCGCCAAGACCGGCCGAAAAACGGGGTGAATACTTTTCTTGCTTGCGTGCGCATTCGATGCAAGAAATCGCATACGGGACCGCTTGAAGTCGCGCCAACGGGATAGGCTTGTCACAATGATCACACTCACCGTAACGACCGTCGCGGAGGCGATTCAATGCGTCCTCAATCTGCGAAAGTTCGCGGCTCTCCACTTCCACGAGCTGGCTGCTGATTTCGTCCTGGGCCGTGTCCATTGCTGCATCAATGACATCCCCACCATCCTGCGGGAGGGCTTGAAGCATACTTAAATCGCCATCAAGAGCCTTTCGCAGTGCTTCCCGACGATGCAGTAAGACATCCCGTAATTTGGCCAAGGCTTCTTTTCGTGACACAATGGTTCTCCAAGACAGTGATTACCCCCCACCAGACGAAGGGTATGGAATGCCATGAACTATAGTACGCATTCAAGAAGAAAGCGTTCGTTTTTTATGCCACAAATGGAGTTTTCTACCACCAACAACCGGACGAATGGCTTGTTTTAATACGTAATTATCTGCCAGCAAAGGATTTGCGACGTCATTCCTGTTTTGCATTTTTTTCTGTAAATATTTCAAAAACAGCTTGCGTTTTTGATGACCGGTCAAATGTCCATCCTAAATTACGGCAAAACCGGCAGCTTTTTTCTTTTCGGCAAGACTTCCACTGACTTTGGTCGATAAAGCCAATTGATTGTCTAACGCACTAATCATGAAACCGCATCCCTAAGCAAAGCAAATGCGAAATCTCGCTCCTTCAATTCCGCAACAAAACAGATCTGTCGGGATCGATATTGCCCTCGGACAAATTGATCTGATCGGCGAGTCTGGGGAGATTGCAAAGTCCTGGAGCATTCGAAGTCCAAGGTGCACCATTGGTTCCGGCTTAGACTGCAGCATACAAATAACTTCCCCTGGAGTCGCACCGCTTCATGCGACCTTGATCTTTGGCAAGAAACATACGTTGCTGCGTTCCACCGGGCCGACTCTCATTGCAAACCGTCATATTCGCGAATGGCTGATTGACCACTCCACAGAAATAGTTGTTGGCCAATCTAGATTGGTGGTCCATCCCTCGATGGGAGTTTTGGAAACCGTGGTTCATGCTGAAAGCTTGATCGATCAAGCGACAAGATTGTGCAAAGAATTGACCCAGTCCATTCCAGAACCTACGAAGACCATCGCATCGGATTCGCACGTTCAACTGCAGAACGCATCCGAAAATGCGGTCGAGTCTCCGATCGAACTGTCTCCTCCACTCACCGCTTTGTCGAAACTAGATTCCATCGAACGACTCTTGCAGTCGTTGCAGGTCTCGTTAGACAGAATGCAATCAGCCATTGGCACAGATGCGAAAAATGCAAACGAATCGATTGTCGAATCGGTATCGCAGGGCATGGATGCGTTTGGAAAGCGATTGTTTTCCACTCTTAACGATCAATTGAACCACCAAACAGGAGCTCAGCAATCGCTGATCTCCAATCTTGCAGATCGCTTTACAGACAGATTTGGTGCGATTGATGATCAACTCAATCGATTCAGCGAAGCAACTAGTCAACAAGCAAATTCGCTCAGCGTACTGCTTGCTCAAGCCTACTCAGAACAGGAAATCATCGAAGCCCGATTCCAAGAAGTGATCTCTCAAAGAAATGAATTGATTGAAGCGGTTCAAATTCTGCGATCTGAAATTGCAATCGCCTTCCAGACACCAACCAATACAATCCATCAAGCTGCGTTTGCTTCGGAATCTCAATCGGTCGCGGCATACTGCGTGAGTGAATCTGAATCGCAGGGGGCAGCGCCGTTAGTCACAGACGATCAATTGGCGGATTCATTAGAACGGGCTCAGATTCAAATCCATGAGCTTAGCTATCAACTTAGGACTCTCGAGACCGAAAGAGATTCTGCCCAACAACTTGTCGCCAGTCTCTCCGAGTCATTAGAGACTATGCAAATCGCTGCACAACTAGAAACTGTCGAACAGCATTATTACACTGAACCTCAATACACTGAACCTCAATACGAAGAAGCTCCAGTCGCAGTGGATCCAAGCGACGAAAGTCCCTTTGAAAATGCTGGGAACGACGAACCGTGTGCTGAGATACGCCAGTTTCCGGCTTGGTTCAAGAAGGATGAGAGTGTAGCAACAAGCGATAACGCACCGGCACAGTCGTCGAGCCAACTTGATTCCGTTACATCTATTGACGCAGAACCACACTTTGCAAACTTTGCAGCATCTGGCTTGAATCGCTATTCAGAAGTTGGCGACGAATACGAGCAAATCAAGCCGCCTGATCAGTCCTTGAATCCATCCAACGAAAAAGCAGATTCTATTTCGGAACGATTGCAACGCATGTTAGTCGATGCGGATCAACGTCGAGGAACATCAAGTTCATTGCGGCAATTGTATCGCGATTCGACGACCGAGAATCCGACGACCAAGAATCCGACGACCGAGAATCCGACGACCGAGAATCATGGAGAAGAGCTGGCACCTCCTTCCTATCTAGAAAGCCAATCCAATATTGCCGAGTTGAATAACGAATCACTTTCAAAAACCGTACAAGACCATCGCCAAGGGGTGGATGAAGAGGAATCGATTGAAACGTACATGCAGAGGCTTTTGAATCGAGTCCGAGGTGGTGGAGAGGGTGAAATGGCCGCTGCACCGCCTTCCGCTTTGAATACGCCTGCGTTAGCGACATCAATCGCCTCATCGTTGGATACACCTCGGTTCAGTTTAGCCGATTCCATTGGTTTCGACTCCAGCGGCGTGCAGCCTCTGCCAGTCGCTCGGAAACCAACGGAGGAGTTGTTTGTTCCCCGGCAGCAATTCCCGGAGCAAAGAAATGATTTGGCCGCACTCAGAGAACTAGCAAACATCAATGCCCGCCGCGCCATAAGTCGTAGCGATATCAGACGGACAAACTCCGCGTTCTACGTCAAATTAGGTATCACTGCATTGGCTGTCTCCTCCGCTGCTGCATTGTTCATGTTCAATGGATTGGTCTTGAACGCCCCGTTTGCCGGAATGGTCTCTTCAATCATTGTTTCCATATTGTGGGGTTATGACTGTATCAATCATTTTAAACGCTTAAAAAATGCGGGTGGCAAGAACCGTGTCAGTACTTCGGAAGTCGCTGCTGGCCAGTCTATCCAGATTGGGTCTACGGATACGAGCGGCTGGCGTCCCACTCCTGGTTGATACGCGGACTTGCAAGCCAAGACCAGATCGGTCAAGCTAACGTAATTCAAACCCTTGAATTATGAGGAAAGTCGATCATGTCTCTGGATTTCAAGCGAATTCAATCTCGCCCATCGCCAAGGCGTTCCGCGTGGACGCTAGTCCTTTTGCTAGCAATACCTCTTTCGATACCGATCGCTGGATGTGGGCCGTCTGAGCCCAAAGAGATTTCTGCGGCAACCAGCGGATATTTGCCCGCGAAAGGAACGACAGCCAAATCGACGTCAGTCGATACCAAGTCCGCAGTGGTCCATTCGGAAGGACCCGCGAGCCCAGGTAGCCCTGGCGTTCTAAACAGCTCCGACAAACTGCCAACAGCGCCCGCCATTCCTGCTTTCCAACCTGGCAAGCTCGATCCTAAAATTGCCTCCAAAACCTACATGAAACTGCAGCTTGGAGACCTGAACGGTGCTGAGCCGCTGATGCAGTTCCTTGACACGAGCTCTCGCGCTGTCAGGGAGTTATTAGCAGATGGCCGCCAAAAGCTGCTTACAAGAGACGTATTGCTTGACCGTGGCATGGAACTATCGAGGATGAAATTGGAGGCATCTCAAAGATTAGAAAAGCTTGCTGCGAACGAGGACGAAAAGGCAGCGGCATCGGTTGGTAAACTCGAAGCGTATTCGCAAATGGCAAGCTTTGGGGATGTTGCGGCATCGGACAATTTGCGAGAATTGGCTTCCGCAGAAATGAAAAACGCCGACAAGCGAGTGTCGCAACAAGCGAAATCGATTTCGTTGAGTCTACTGGTCAACGACTACGAGAGTGGTACTGCCAAAATCGAGGAACTGTTGGCATTGGCGAACACAGTTCTTTTGGACGGCAAGGATCTAACGGCCACCAATCTAAACGCACTGATGCAAGCGATTGAAGCGATGTCGACACACAAAGCAGATGATGCGGCTCTGCAACTTGCTCAGAAGGTCGAAGAAGCGTTTCGTGAAAACGCCGAACCCCAAATAGCACTTAGCGCATGGGAGTTGCATGCAAGCCGATTAAAGGAGACGAATGAAATCGGCGCCCTGCTGCAATCAGATTCCAAGGCAGATCAAGATCCAGTGCGTGTGAGAGCCGCTGTTGACGCGATTATGGCCAAGATCCCATCTCCTTGGACCGCGTTTTTTTTAGTTCAGATAGCAATCAAGGTAGAGTATTCAGGCCGACCCTACATCGCCAAAGAATTGATAGAGGTTGCTGAAACTCAAATCAAAAACCTAAAAGACCAGGATGCTCAAGCTGAACTGGAGCGAAACTGCAAGCAGTTTCGGAGCCGCTTTGAAATCCTAAACAAACCGTTGAACCTGAGCGAACTCGTCGACACCGCCGGCAAGCCAGTGGATCTCGATCGCTACAAAGGAAAAGTGGTGCTCGTCGACTTTTGGGCGACTTGGTGTGGACCCTGCCTTCAAGAGATTCCGAACATCGAGGAAGCATTCGCAGCATATAATAAAGGTGGTTTCGAGGTCATCGGGGTCAACTTGGATGAGGATCGGTCCACGCTCGATAAATTCCTAGCGTCCAAGAAATTATTGTGGAGCACATATGTATCCAGCAAGCCGGACGCAATCGGCTTTGAAACCCCTTTGGCTAAGGAAATCGGAATTTCTGCGATCCCCTTTATCGCAATTATTGGAAAAGACGGAAACGTTGCGGGCATCCATATTCGGGGCCGAAAGATCCAAGACAAAATCGTAGAGCTTTTAGCCAAAGAGTAACCCCATGAGATTTACTGAAGTTGCGAGGCGGCTCACAAAAGTCCTGCCGAGCGGGCAGGACTTTCTGTTTTTGAGTCTTCGATTCACTTGTTGCTTGGTTCTTTTGCTAAATGGGTTAGGGGTATCCGTTGGCCAAGACGTCGCGCCACTCACGCCTCTCGGCCCTGAAGCTATCGGAATAGCCAATCGCATTAACGAGAATGCGCTGCATGGCAATCTGCGTTTCCTTGCCGACGATCTGCTCGAGGGTCGAGGACCTGGTTCGAAAGGTGACTTGATCGCCCAACTTTATCTTGAGTCCCAATTCAAACGGATGGGACTTTCGCCGATCGAATCCTTAGATTCATTTCGACAAAAGTTTCCAATGCTTGGTTTGACATCCAATGCCGCAAAGACTTGGTCGATTGGTTCAATGGATACGAGTTCATCAGTCGAATTCCAATACTTCAAGGATTACATTGCCGTTGCAGGGCGGCCAAAATCGAAAATAGATGTGGTTAAAGCCGAGATTGTATTCGTTGGTTACGGCATTCAAGCACCTGAGTACCAATGGGATGATTTCAAAGGAAAGGATCTCAAAGGCAAGATTTTGCTCATGATGAACAACGATCCAGAATCGGATCCCATGTTATTCGCTGGAGCAAGACGCTTGTACTACGGGCGATGGGATTACAAGTACGAAAGCGCTGCCCGACAAGGCGCTGCTGGAGCGATTATTATTCACACCACTCCATCAGCGGGATATCCTTTTTCGGTAATTGAAACATCCTGGACTGGCGAGCAGTTTGAACTGGAGGACAGCTCTGCACCTCGCATGGACATGAAGGCTTGGATGACGAATGAAGCGACTGCAAAGCTAGTTGCAAATGCAGGATTCGAACTGAATGCTCTGAGAGAAAAGGCTGAGTCAAGAGATTTTCAACCAGTGCCCCTCGGTGTCACTTTAAGTACAACAATCGATTGTGAAATTCGCGAGAAGGCAACTGCGAACGTCCTTGCGGTTTTGCCGGGAAGCGATGCCAAGTTGTCGAGCGAGTTTGTTTTGTTCATGGCCCATCATGACCATATCGGAATGGCCTTGGATAGGGACGTTCGGGGAGACAGTATTTACAATGGCGCCATCGACAATGCTTCTGGAATCGCGGCGCTTTTGGCCGTGGCACAAGCGATCACAGAGAGTGGCGTTCGCCCGAAAAGATCAATCTTGTTCGCTGCAGTGGGAGCCGAGGAACAGGGACTTCTAGGCTCGAAATACTTTGCAGAACATCCTCCGATTCCAAATGGCAAACAGTCGGCGGTTGTCAACATTGATGGCATCAATTTTCTTGGCCCGACAAAGGATGTCAATGTCATTGGATTCGGCAAAAGCTCGTTAGATCAGTTGGTGGATACGGTTTCCAAGTATCAAAATCGTGTCGTCGTTCCAGACCGAGAACCAAGCAAGGGATTCTACTATCGGTCTGACCAGTTTTCGCTCGCAAAAGTTGGAGTGCCCGGAGTCTATTTGCATTCTGGCCACGTGGTCATTGGCAAGCCCGACGGATGGGGCAAGGAGCAAATGGATTCCTGGACGGAGAAGCACTATCATCAACGTTCTGACGAATACGATCCAAGCTGGAATCTGGCAGGGGCCGTTAACGATATTCAATTGCTGTTTCACGTTGGATGGATGGCTGCCAATTCGGACGAGATGCAATCCTGGAAACCTGGCGATGAGTTCGAGGCAGCTCGTAAAAACGCAATCCGCGCAGCGCAACGGTAATTGTGGACCAATTAGGTCGTCGGTCGAATTTCTGGATTTTGCTGTCTGGACAACACTTGTTCAGACGACTATTATGAATATGCAGACAACTTTAGCGTACCGAGATCGCTCGCGAAAAGCATTCAATTTGAGCCGCAACTCGCTAGCGTGCGGGCTGGAAGGCTAGTAATCACTTACAAATCCGGCCCTCATGCTAGCGCATTGAGGCACAAAATTTACAAAGTGAGTGCCATTGGACGCTTGCTTCAGACAAGACGCAGCTAAAACACAATAAGCCTTCCCTTGGTGAGAACAAGATGATTCAATCGACTAATGCTTGTGACGTAATTGTGATTGGTGGTGGGCCGTCCGGTTCAGCGACTGCTACATTGCTCGCCCAACGAGGCTACAGCGTTATTTTGTACGAGCGTGAGCATTTCCCAAGGTTCCATATCGGGGAGTCGTTAATTCCCTATTGCTATCCGGTGATCGAGCGCCTCGGGTTATTGGACAAGATGAAATCAAGTCACTTTAGTAAGAAGTATGGCGTCCAATTTGTCAATGAGCAGGGCAAGCTCTCCGAGCCCTTCCGATTTAGTGACTACGATCCACATGAGCGTTCCCAATCTTGGCAGGTACTTCGAAGCGAGTTTGATCAACTGTTGATCAACAATGCGCAAGAGCATGGGGTGACGGTTCATGAAGGTGCAAGAGTTCTGGACGTGCTGATGGACGGGGATCGCGTGGTCGGCGTGAAAGTCAAGCTGGAGGGTGCGGTAGAAAAAGAAGTTCGATCGCAAGTCGTGGTCGACGCGAGCGGCCAGTCGTCGATCGTAATGGACCGTATGGATTTGCGTGAATGGGATCCGATTCTCAAGAAAGCTGCTATTTGGACTTATTGGAGGGGAGCGAAACGTGAGCCAGGAATCGACGAAGGTGGAACCATCGTTATCCAAACAAAAGAGAAAAAAGGCTGGTTCTGGTATATCCCGTTACATGACGACATCGTCAGCGTTGGAGTCGTCGCCGGTTACGATTATTTGTTCAAAAATCGATCGACCAAAGATTTAGAGTCAATCTACATGGAGGAAGTAGCTCGTTGCCCAGGCGTGCAACCTCGGATCGCTGAGGCGGTACGCGAGGGAGACTACAAAGCCCAGAAAGAATATTCTTATAAAGCCAAGAAAGCAGCTGGCGACGGATGGGTGTTGGTTGGTGACGCATTTGGGTTTCTCGATCCGCTTTACTCCTCAGGCGTCATGCTCGCGCTAACGTCGGCATCCATGGCCGCAGATTCGATTGCCGATGCACTGGATGCGGACGACCCGAGCGAAAAACGTTTGCGAAGCTGGGAGCCAGAGTACGTTAAAGCGATGGATCGCATGCGAAACTTGGTATGCGCGTTTTACGATGGCCTCAATTTTGGACGCTTAGTACGGAAGTATCCTGACAAAAAGAATCTTATCACCGATGTTCTCGTCGGTAATCTATTTAGTGAAGAGGTCGACCAGTTATGGCCCTTGATCGAAGAATTGAGGCAAGAGGACGCAGCCTAAGTTCGCTTGAACATTTTGTCGAGCTGGTCTCGCGAAAAGAACAAGGCAGTTGGGCGGCCATGTGGGCAGTGGTGAGTATCCTGGTAATAATTTCGCTGCTCTAGCAAGGCAGTGATTTCATCTGGGCTTAGCCGATCGCCTGCTTTTATTGCTGCCTTGCATGCGATCATGTTCATCAGGTCATCCAGTAGATTGCGGGCGTCTGGTTTTTTTCCTCCGGCCATGAGCGGTTCAAGTACTTGTCTGAGCATTTCGGCAGGATGCATTTTCGCCAACATCGCGGGATACGAAGTGATTAAGACCGTATCGCCCCCAAACGGTTCCACTTCGATTCCGATTTCAGCCAGCGTTTCACGGCAATCCAATGCAGCAGCCGCTTCGCTTGCTGTTAAAGTTACTGACTCGGGCACCAACAATCGCTGGCGTTCAAGAGATTTAGACATAACTTTGGTCTTGATCTGTTCGTACAAGATTCGTTCGTGCAATGCATGCTGGTCAACGATGACCATGCCTGACTCGTCCTGTGTTACCAAATAGCGATTGTGAATTTGAAACCCGAGTTGCTTGCGCGAACCGGCAATGTCTCCCGCGAAGTCAACTCGCTGCACCGGAGTCGCAAGAGCAGACTCGTTTGTTTCATGATCAGCCAACGCGATGGCAGCCTCAGCCGACCAAGGCTGGCTGGCAGTTGTTAACGCACCTTCGCCGACCGGGTATTGCCGTTGTAGTGCTAACGAGGGTAAATCTAGATGCGACGAATCTGGCGTGTAAAAGGGATCATCCAATCGCGCCGTAGGCCGATTTGGTGAAGCTAAACCGGGTGAGTTAAAACCATGGAATGGCCTGAAATCTGGAATCGCAACTGCAGCGTTTGATTTTGCCCATTGCAATAGGTCTGAGCCGCTGCCATCGTTGGAAACATGATGCGAAGTTTTCAT
>JAYVPE010000033.1:0-2860 GCA_043757575.1 Pirellula sp. | reverse complement strand
CGCTCTTCGCGTTGGCTGCCACCTATAATTTCGCCGACGCCCGGAACCAAAACGTCCATCGCGGCAACTGTCCTACCGTCGTCGTTGAGACGCATATAAAACGACTTGATTTCCTTGGGATAGTTAAAAAGGATCACAGGCCCTTGAACATGCTTCTCAGTAATGAAACGTTCGTGTTCCGCTTGCAGGTCAACTCCCCAGTTTACGGGATACTCGAACTTTTCACCGCACTTCATGAGGATATCGACCGCTTCGGTGTAAGACATATGAGTAAAGGGTTTGTCGAGTACCAATTGTAAGGACACTAGTACGCCCGGCTGTACCCGCTTTTCAAAAAAGTCCATGTCTTCCGTACAGTGGGTCAACACGTCCTTGATCATGTGTTTGAGATAGCGCTCCGCTAACACCATGTTGTCCTTCAATTCAAAGAACGCCATCTCTGGTTCAATCATCCAGAACTCGGAAAGATGCCGCGAAGTGTTGGAGTTCTCAGCCCGAAAAGTCGGGCCAAATGTGTAGATTTTTCCCAAAGCAGTTGCGAACGCCTCTCCCTCGAGTTGCCCGCTGACCGTCAGGTAAGTTCCCTTGCCAAAAAAGTCCTTCGACATGTCGATTTTTCCATCTAGGGTCGGCAACTTGTCGAGCGGCAAAGTCGTAACTCGGAACATCTGCCCTGCACCTTCACAATCGCTGTCGGTGATGATCGGAGTGTGAACATAAAGGAAGCCGTCGTTTTGGAAAAACTCGTGCGTGGCGAAGCTCAACCGATTGCGAACTCTCGCAACTGCACCAAACGTGTTCGTGCGTGGACGCAGATGTGCCCACTCCCGCAGTTTTTCGAACGTATGCTGCTTTTTCTGCAAGGGATAATCGATAGCGCTTGCGATACCGGTTATGCAAACGTGTGTTGCAAACATCTCTGTCGCTTGTCCCTGGCCTGCACTCGCCTTGATTTCGCCCGAGACAATGACGCTGCTGCCAACCGAAAGCGAAGTGATTTCGGATGAATAGTTTTGTAGAGTTCCATCTGCGATGATCTGCAAGTTGCCAAAGCAACTGCCGTCGTTGACTTCGATAAAACTGAACCCGCCCTTGCTGTCGCGCCGCGTTCGAACCCATCCTCGCACTTGAACGATTTGTCCGATGGACTGGGCTTGCCTAGCCGTTTTGATTGAAATCCAAGTTGCTGACATGATGCCAAACTTTCTAACTAAGGTTCCTCGATAGGATTCGGGTGTGTCATTTTTCTCTTGCTTTTCGGGCAGCGATAAAAGACTGTACGCATAAGCCAACGAACGCAAAACAAAGCACAGTCATAGCCCAAATCATTCCCGCTGCGAGCGGCGAGATTTCCTTTCCCGAGATCATGAATTGGACTATCTGACGAGTGCCTTGCACCAAAGCGACCAATCCGCCTAGGAGCGCGAGCGTTACAGCCGCATGCATTACATGCTTTTTGGAGGCTGTATTCAAACTTGCAATTAACCCGAGCACAATCAAAGGCAAGCCCACTACGGACGGAATTAGCCAAGTGTAAGACTTAATCTCAGGCTTGAGTAGCAATACTGCGGCGGACAATCCGCAAAGCAATAAACCAAAAACAATCGTAATCTTCGGCATTCTTTGTAACCTTTTCTATAGGAATTTCACGAACGATCGGTCGTAATTTACACTGGATCGTTGACGCGGGTTTTGTTGCGACGTAGAGTAATCGGATCGTTAACCTTCAGTACGAAATCGACTTCTTTTTAACTTTCCGACTTCTCCGGGTGCAGCTATGGCAGATTATGGACTACTCGTTCCGACTGGTGGCGGCGAAGATATTCCCTTGAAAAAAGACCGCATACTAATAGGACGGAGAGACAACTGCGATATCGTCTTGCGATTCTCCAATGTGTCGGGGCAACATTGCCGCATGACCCTCGAATTAGGATATTGGTTTATTAAAGATTTGGATAGTCGAAATGGGACCAAGGTGAACGGCCTTACGATCCGTCGAAAGAGGCTCGACCCTGGCTCAGTCATTACAATCGCTAAACACGCCTACGAGATTCAATACAACCCAGAAATCTTGGGTGCCAAGGGACTGCCACCTGCCGACGATGACCAAATTGACTTGGCTCTCAGATCGTCATTGATGGAACGTGCGGGACTGGATCGACGCGCGGGCGAAGATCGTGGTACCAATGTGAAAGACGATGAAGATGAAGATGACGATGGCAGGGACGATGGCAGGGACGATGGCAGGGACGATGACAAGGATGAAGATGAAGATGAAGATAAAGAGCGAGGCGCAAATCCCAAAGAGGATGCCGATATCTAACCATCAAAATTTAGCACGGCGCAGATAGTGATTCTCGAAGAATTTTTTTAACGACGAAGTGCTTCCTGATTCGCTTGAACCTTGGCGACGTGCGGAGAATCGTCTTGACTTATTGCCATACCCAACCAGCCATCGCGGAGCTCAAGTTGTGAGACAGCCAAGCCTGCCGCTCTTGGGTCACGGAGTAGTTCTTCCGAAACCATCGGAATCATAGAGCGACTAGAGAAGACTTTGGAGAAAATCGCACGGAGCGGAATTCGCTCCTTTGTCCCAAGCTTGTACTTGTAGCCGTCAACACCGATGAAACCATCCCGTGTCAATTCGGCTTGCAACCCTTCCACGGTTGGTAAGTAGGACGTTCGGACGATGAAATTCTTTAGGTGAAACCTGCCTGGTTGTTCCAATGAAGCAATTCGCAACGTCAACCACATTTTGCCGTCTTCGAATTCAACAGTGATTGGGCGGGATTCTGAAAAGCGAGCGGTTACGTCGGTGGGTGCATCCTCGGGCAACGTTTGTCGCGGTTGTTGAAGCAAA
>JAYVPE010000032.1:0-10618 GCA_043757575.1 Pirellula sp. | reverse complement strand
TCACAACCGTCATAGTCACAACCGTCATAGTATTGATGTCGGCATCGGTGCAGGCCGATGATGATTTCGAGCATCCGCCTATTTCGTATCATACGAGTCAATCCCATGATGCCGTTGCCCAATTGCTAGATCGTCTAAAGGCGGGTACGGAGAAACTAGTTGCTGATTCCAATGGTAGCTTTCTCAAGTCACTCCTCAGTACATTGAAGATACCAGAATCGTCGCAATGTCTGGTTTTTTCCAAGACGAGTTTGCAAATACCTTATATCGGTCCGCGGACGCCCCGAGCGATCTATTTCAATGATTCCGTCTACGTAGGGTCGGTCGTTGGTAGTACGATCATGGAACTGACTGCTGTGGATCCTCAATTGGGACCCGTATTTTATACCTTCGAACGGGAGCAACAAGACTATCAGATTATTCGAGACCGAGGGCAGTGTCTATCATGCCATGCAACGTCTCGGACCGAGCGAGTTCCGGGTGTCATCGTGCGGTCGATTTACTCGGACAAGGCGGGGCGACCGCGTTCTGGTTCATCGACCTATATCACCGACCACAGGAGCCCCTTTGAGCAACGTTGGGGTGGCTGGTACGTGACCGGTGAGCATGGTTCCATGCGACATCTGGGAAACATCTTTGCGCTGGATCACGAGGATCCGCAAAATGTCGATATGGAAAGTGGAGCAAATCAGAATCATATTCCATCCACAGTTGCAACTGGGAACCACTTGACTGATACAAGCGATATCGTTGCGTTGATGGTCTTGGAGCACCAAACTCGCATTCAGAACTTGATCACTCGAGCTAACTACGAAACGCGACAGGCAGGCCATCTCGACAAATCCATGAATGAGGCGCTGGGGCGAGACAAGGACTATGTGAGCGAGTCGACGCAACGTCGCATCGCTAGCGTAGGTGATGCATTGATTGCAGGACTGCTCTTTTCCGATGAGTTTGAACTAAAATCCGTGGTCCATGGAACTAGCGGATTTGCGGAAGCATTCTCGGACAGGGGCCCGCACGATGCCAAGGGCCGATCCCTCTATCAGTTGGATTTGAAAACGAGAATGTTTCGATTCCCATGTAGCTATCTAATCCTATCCGAGCACTTCGATGGATTGCCAGACGCGGTCATGAAGCATGTCCAAACGGAGTTGCAAGCTATCCTGGTTCAGCAAAAAAGCCTTCCAAAAGGCGTTCGAATCAATTCTGAAAAACGTGCTGCAATTCGTGAGATGCTCAATGAGTTTAAGCCAGGTTGGTTGACCAACAAGACAAACACGTAGAGGCAATAAAATGTCGGAGCGGCAACTGGAAAATATTCTTTCAATCGACGAACCTTCTCAAGACACGGCACTCTTAGCTGCGATTTTGAATACGGCGGTCGATGCTATCGTTACCATTGATGAGCGCGGAGTTGTCTTGCATGTCAACCGCGCATTTCAGAAGCTATTTGGATTCACGCCTCAAGAAGCAATAGGCAAAAACATTTCAATGATCATGCCGGAGCCTGATCGTGCTGCACATGATGGCTACTTGAGTCAGTATAAGGAAACGGGCAAGGCCGCGATTATTGGAGTTGGCAGGCAGGTATTCGGAAAGAGAAAAAATGGCTCGCTTTTTCCGCTTGATCTAGCTGTGAGCGAGGTGAGAATAGGCAACCGCAAACTATTTGCAGGAATCATGCGAGACATGACCGAACGGCAACAAACCGAGGCGGACTTGCGATTGGCTCATCAAAGGCTCATTCAGAACGAGCGACTGGCTGCGATTGGTCAGATGGTGACGGGTTTAGCACATGAAAGTCGCAATGCGTTACAGCGATCGAGAGCTTGTTTAGACATGCTAGAGCTCGATCTTGAATCGGCTCCAGTACAGCAAGACTTGGTACGAAGATCGAAGACGGCTATGGTAGAATTACAAACGCTGTACGAAGAAGTTCGTAGCTATGCGGCACCGATCCAACTGGAAAGATCACGACAGAGTATTCAACGACTGTGCGATGAAACGTGGGGAAATCTTGTTGACCTATGGCGATCAATGAGGGTGGAACTGATGCTGCGATGTGCTCCGTGCCCTGAGGTTCTTTGTGACCGACAGCAAATTGGCCAGGTCATTCGCAACATCTTCGAAAATGCGCTGTCGGTCGCGCCGAGTAACAGTCAGATCACAGTAGACTGCTGTACTTTGCAATGTGAGAAAGGGCCGCGAGTCCAAGTTCGAATTTCAGACCAAGGGCCAGGCCTCAATCAAGAGCAAAGATCAAGAATTTTCGAACCGTTCTACACTACCAAGACAAAAGGTACAGGCTTGGGAATGGCGATCTGCCAACGAATAGTCGAAGCACATCATGGCCGGATTTATGTCGAGGAGTCCCCCGGACATAACAATACGGTCGGTGCAGTAATCGTTCTCGAGTTGCCGGTGAATGTGGGATAGGTTTCTGCAGAATCATTTTCGTATTCCGACAGGACGGAAGCCGTTCCCGCCCTATCGAGCGGCATCGCGTATGCGGTCTAAATCGCTTTTTAGCGTTTCCATGAAGCTTCGGAATTCTTGTTCAAGAGATTGCAAATTGCCGAATACCTCGATGAATACGTTGGTTCGGCTTTCGGGAGACAAGTCATCGTCGAACTGAGAGCATTTTTGATAGTATTCGATAAGTTTGTCAAATCGTGTTTCCATTAAGAAATAAGTGAGCGCCCACGCTTGACCATACGCTTCGACAGCTTGCCCAAGGTCCATAGCAGAATAGAACAAGCTATCGGAGACAATGAGTTTTAGACTGTTTCGAATTGGGTCGCGGGAAATAACTCTGTAGTCTGACAGCCTAGTCTGGTTCACCGCTCCAATGCCACCCCAGCCAGCTCCAGCAGGTGTTTCAAAATAACTAGCCAGACCCTCATGAGCCCATCTCGCGCCAATTTTACCGCGCGGTAGAACGCCAGAGTTGCCGGCTAATTGATGAGTGGCTTCGTGAGAGACCACTTCAATGTCCGATTCTTCGCGAGCCACCTTGATCAATAGTTCAAAGGAATTCGCTAGATGGGCTATTTCTTTCGAAGCCACAGTTCCTCGCAATTGCAATTTGGATTTTTGCATACCGTCTGCCACGGACGCCATGAGCTTCATCTGTTTCGTAGTGCCTTGATCGTAGAACACGCTGATGTTGTCCTTAGGGGACCAGAATCCGGCAGCCATTTTTAGTTCGGGAGCGAGAAGAGTCGCATAGCGATGAAAAGTGTCTTCCTCTGCGAAAAGCAAAACCATAAGGTGCTCTTTGGGCGGTTCGAGCACAATTCCATCCAGGGCAAACTTCATGAAATAGGATTCGTATACCGTTTCCAACAATTCGATGCGTGCTTGTGATCGGGTTTTTCGACCCATTTTTACATCGCTGGTGTCATGCAACATTACATAGTGAGCGCTTTTCTCAACCTTCAATTTCGGTAGGTTGGTGGTTGCTCGCAGATTCCGCTCCACCTCATTAGGATCACCACAAGTTTGCTTGACCCGTTTTCTTGCTTCTACTAATCGCTTGACCGTGGCGTTATCCGGATCGATTTTGAAAGCGACGCTGCAACACTCATAAAACTCTTTGAGCAGTCCGCGTTTAAGGGCTTGGCTTGCTGCCTCCAAATAATCATGGATGTCCTTTGATTTGTTCGCTTTGCGGAAAAGCATTTTGTATTCTTCCTGACGTGTTGGGGCTTTTACAACTAAAGCATCATCCAAGTCCAATGCCATTGAGCCGAAAGCTGGATGCGTGTATTCCAGAAGGCGTCCTGCAAGAATTTTCGTCTTACCCTCCAAGATCGCTACCAATTTGGTTCCTGGCAATCGATAAATTACGAAGTCGGCGTATGACTTTTCGACGAATCCCAACGCAAAAACGGAGCATAGAAAGCGAAAGAAATAAGTCTGTAGGAAGAGAGCGAACATGAACAATCCATATCGATCAATTTGTCATTGCGTATGTAATAATGTTAATTCCCATAGGATAGGAAAAAGGCACCGAGTAGGTTTCGAAATAAGCGGGACTCGCTCCTTCGCGTTCCCAGCCGTCTCCAAGATCATTGTTGTGGCATAGCAGAGCGACGATTCGTCCATAATCGTCATGATATGCTTGAAAATGAGGGAGTTTATCGCCAGGCGAACCTCCGTGGTTGGATTCGAACGTTTGACCAGACCGCCATGTACGAATGTCAGGGACTTGAGGTTTCACTTTCATGTCATAGACGATGTGAAAAATTGCATGCGACAGTGGAAGATCGACCGGCTCCCGACCAGGAAATACCATTTTCATTTCGTTTCGCATTCGAGACCACTCGTCTTCGCCCCAGAAGTCGTCCACCATCAAAAACCCACCATTGAGCAAGTGTCGTCGAAGAGCAATCGCTTCGTCAGGGCTGAACTGAAGGGACCCCACGCCATTCATAAAGAGAAATGGGTAATTGAATAAGTCTGGATCGGTCAGCTCCAGCACAATACCATTCGGATCCACTCTCATGCTCGTTAGTTCTTGAAGTCGGTACGAAAAATTCCAGTCGCTATACGGAAAATCGTTTTTCCATCGATTACCTCGTCCGCCTGTTAATAACGACGTATACTTGATCCTCGCAAAGGTGAAGACATCCGCATGAAAGGGGGCTTCAATTTCCCACATCGGAAATTCACTTCGAGCTGGAGTGCGTTGCTCGCGAAAACCCTGTTGCCATTGCGCGCAGATCATGGAAAGCAATGCAAACGATGCAATCGACGCCGCAATAAGAATTACTTTCGGTGGAAGTGCCAATATCCTACCTGATCGAACGGATATGCGAGAGAGATTCGGACCGGCCTTTATTCTCACTACACGGCAGGAAGACGTCAATCTGCGACTCGCAAAATGGGGTCGCTGTTGGGTCTGCCTGAGGACAGGCTGACCTAGGTTTTGGACAGGCTTAGTCAACTAGAACTTGTGACCGCGCTGGGGTCCGTTTACACATTGAGTGAGAATTTCCGGTCCATCTTCACGCATCAGAACCGTGTGCTCGAACTGAGCGGAAAGTCGACCGTCCCTTGTACGCACAGTCCAATTGTCCTTGGTGTCGAGTTTGGTAAACCGAGTACCAGCGTTGATCATCGGTTCCACCGTAAAGCACATGCCGGGTAACAATCGCTCCTGCTTGCTCTTGCGGTCTGGTACGTGAGGGATGTTTGGATATTGATGAAAACGTCGGCCCAGTCCGTGTCCGACGTATTCCCGAACGACTGAAAAACCACGCAGAGTTGCCTCCTGGACCACGTTGTCACCTATCACGCTGACAGAGCAACCCGGTACTAACGCTGCGATAGCTCGGTGCATTGCATCAAACGCACACTGAGTTACCGTTTTTGCCTCGTCGCAGACCTGACCAATCAAAAAGGTCTCCGATTGATCTCCGTGCCATCCATCTACGATCGAGGTAACGTCCACATTGACGATGTCACCGACCTTGAGAACATAATCGCATGGAATACCGTGACAGATAACTTCATTGACACTGGTGCAGCAGCTCTTGGTATAGCCTAAGTAGCCGAATGTGGCTGGAACGTGTTTGTGCTGGTGTGTGAAGTCGGTAACGAGTTGGTCAATTTCGCCCGTCGAAATTCCAGGTGCGATGTACTGACGCAAATAGTCCATGAGTAAGGCGTTGAATTGTCCTGCACTCCGCATCCCATCCCGTTGAATCTCTGTCAATTGAAGCTTGCGAATATTCTGCAGCATGCCAACCTCGAAACCGTCGCCTCTACGTTAGTGGATTTAAAAAACGGGCAAGCAGCCTGCCCAAATCTTCTAGCAAACAGTGTAATCGCTTGCATTGGATTTTTCAAATAATCAAACTCTAAGAGGTGAACATCTGACTGATGGATTTGTTGGAGTGGATTCGGCGGATCGCCTCGGCCAAAAGCGGTGCAACGGTGAGAACCTTGATGGTCTCCAACCGTTTCTCCAGCGGCAATGGAATCGTATCGGTAATGACTAAGCTATTGATTGGCGCATTCCGAAGATTCTCGATTGCATTTTCGCAAAGAACTCCGTGCGTCGCTGCTAAGTGAATCTCTTTTGCTCCCGCTTTATGGACCAACTGAGCTGCGCCACAAATCGACCCAGCCGTACTGATCATATCGTCAAACATCAAACAGATTTTGCCTTCGACGGGTCCGCCAATAATATATTTCTGTTGCGTTTTTAGCGCGCTGTCACGTTGTTTGTCAATGATCGCAAGCTTTCCGCCAAGGCGTTTCGCATGACCAATGGCTCGCTTAATGCTTCCCTCATCTGGGCTGACCACTACGATTTCGGCAGGGTCAAACATGAGACTCTGGAAGTACGTGGTGAATACCGGGGCTGCGTATAGGTGATCGACGGGGACGTCAAAGAACCCTTGTATTTGTGGAGCGTGCAAATCCATCGCCAGAACGCGATCGGCACCAGCCCGAGTAATCACATTGGCGACCAATTTGGCAGTGATGGGCGTTCGGCCCTCGTCTTTGCGATCCTGCCTAGCGTAGCCGTAATAGGGCATAACGGCTGTAATCCGCGCAGCGCTGGCCCGCTTGCAGGAATCGATCATGATCAACAGCTCCATCAAGTTGTCGTTGACAGGCGGGCAAGTCGGCTGGATCAAATAGACATCGCGGCCTCGCACGTCGTCTTCGACTTTGCAATTATTTTCGCCGTCAGGGAATTTGTTTAGCGTGATGGATCCTAGATCCAAATGCAAAAAAGCGCAAATATCTTGTGCCAATTGCGGGTTGGCCCGGCCACTAAAGATTTTTAGCTCGCGCATTGGTATCCCATCTCTCGCATCTTCGACTCGACCATGGCCAATTCATCAATCGTGTTGATGCTCAGCGATTCGCACGCTTTTAAAACGGGGCGTGCATCCACTTTCCTGCCGTTGTTTAGCAACAATTCCGGACAGTCCGTTAAATAATACTCTGCTTGGGAATTATTGTTCTTAAGGTTGTCCAAAGCCCACAAAAGACTTGGCCTATCGAACAGATACGTACTCATGTTGACTTCGTTAATTTGTCGTTGCTCAAGCGAAGCATCCTTATGCTCGACGATTCGCAAAAAATTATTTTGGGAATCTCGGACGATTCGGCCTAATCCGTGTGGGTTTTCTTTGATCAATGTTCCCAAAAGGCAGCCAAAACCACCATCCTCGAAGTATTCGACCAGTTCGCGGACCGAACTTGCTTGAATCATTGGCGAATCCCCCGCGACCACTAGCACGGGATTAGTGCCCTTTTCAAGCTGCGGCCTGCACATTTGAACTGCATGGCCCGTGCCTAGCTGCTCCGTTTGGACTGCAAAATCGACGCCGCGGCCCGAAAGCTCATTTCGGACCAATTCAGCTCGATAGCCCACTACGACAATGATTTGCCTGATCCCTGCGGATTGTAATGCGTCCAAAACCCAATGGATCATGGCACGACCCAACACAGGAAATAGAACTTTGGGCAGCTCGCTCCTCATTCGAGTCCCTTTCCCCGCTGCCAGGACGACAGCTGTAGTTTCAGTCATTAACGGCTCCAAAAATCATTGACCTACAAGAACTTGCCGATTTTTACGCAGGTTGGCAAATTCGATTACATTCTCCACATCTTGCCAAAGATCTTACAAGCTATCCAGGGCGCTCAGCCTCCGAACCCCCAACATTGACGAATTTAGCTAATTTCGTTACTGTTCTCAGTACGCATGCGGAAACATTTGCCAATCGCACTCACCACTCCAATCGATACGAAAGAATATTCAATGGCCGGAACCGAACGACAGCGTGAACTTCGCAAACGAAGACATCGAGCCAAGAAACTGGATTACCTACACAAGAAGTGCGAAAAGGCAAATAAGACAGAGAAGGCCACGATCGTTCACAAGCTTCGCCGATTGAGCCCAGGTGCCGAACAACTCATCCAAGCTTGGAAACTAGGTTAATCCCCTCTAGTACCGCAACCTGCAACAGTTATCCACTCGCGGACGGACCATTTGTGAACAAGTCCGTTCTGTTCGTCCCGATCGTTCATTGCAAATGATTCTGCCTTGATTTCAATGATTTCGAACTTCTCCTAGGCCGCCGAATCGGCGGTCCCGTTTATTGTAGTCTGCGATGGCCTGAATGAGATCGTCTTTATCAAACTCAGGCCACGGCTTGTCCGTAATCCAAAATTCACTGTAACTGATTTGCCAGAGCAAGTAGTTGCTGATTCTCATTTCGCCACTCGTTCGGATCAACAGATCCGGGTCGGGCATCCCAGTCGTGTAGAGGTGGCTCGCTATCAACGATTCATCAATCGCTGCCGCATCGAGCAATCCGCTTCGTATTTTGTTCACAATACTGCGAACGGCGTCGACGATTTCCTGCCTCGCCCCGTAATTAATCGCCAAGCACAGCGTTAGGGATTTTCCATCCTTGCTTAACTCGATTGACTGGTCCATCTCGGATTGCACCTCGACCGGAATTCCCTCGCGTCGCCCGATGATGGTCAGCCGAATATCATTTTTGACCAATGATGGTCGTTCTTGAATGAGGTATGTTTTCAACAAACTCATCAAAAAACTAAGTTCTTCTTTCGGGCGCTTCCAGTTTTCGTTGGAAAAACAATAGAGCGTCAAATAAGAAACGCCGAGCTCTCGACACGCTTCCGAGATACGACGAACGGTGTTCGCACCTTGGCGGTGTCCTTCGACGCGAGGCAAACCGTGTGCCTGTGCCCAGCGACCATTTCCATCCATAATCACTGCGATGTGCTTGGGTATCCGTAGCGCCTCAGCGGTTGCCGATTGGCTGGCAGGTTCTGTTTTGGGTTTGCCGCGTAACAAGGCCATTCGGATTTCCTAACTTTTTAACCGGTAAAGCCGCGCGTGATTAGGCTCAAATCAAGAAAATTGTCTGTTCCCGATCCGGTCCCACCGAAAGCACTCCGATCGGTACTGAAATTAGCTCCGAAATACGGTCAATGTACCGACGAGCATTCGTGGGAAAATCGACTAACTTCCGGACATTGGAAACGTCTACGTTCCAACCTGGCAAAGTTTCATACACCGGTTTGCATTCTCGAAGATCTTCTGCTCGACACGGAAATCTGTTGATTCGCTCCCCGTTGAGTTCGTACGCTACACAGACTTGAATGGTGTCAAAATGACTTAAGACATCCATCATCATCAGCGATAAATAGTGTATGCCACTCAGCCTCGCCGTGTATCGAACGGCAACGGCATCAAACCAACCGCATCGTCTAGGTCTACCAGTCGTCGTCCCGTATTCGCGTCCGATCTCACGAATCTTCTGGCCGGTTTCATTCAATAATTCCGTTGGGAATGGCCCACCACCCACGCGCGTTGAATAGGCTTTTGCAACACCGATCACATTAGTAATCCACTTGGCTGGCACTCCAGACCCCGCCGAGACGCCGACCCCCGATGCGTTGCTGCTGGTGACGAACGGGTAAGTTCCATGGTCGATGTCTAGAAGCGAACCCTGCGCTCCCTCCATAAGTAACTTTTTTCCCGCGTCCAATTCGTCTAGTAAGTAGTTGGTTGTGTCTGCGGCAAGGGGACCCAGGGTCTCGGCCCAACGGCTACACTGTTCGTAGATTTTTTCGGCATCGAGCGATTCTAGGTCGGCCACTTCAGCAAGATGGGAAAGCATGTGCCGCTTGGCAAGAACAGTATCTGCAATTTTGCTTTTTAGTTGATCGCTAAACAAATCCGTAATCCGCATCGCGTGCGTTCTGCCAACCTTATCGCGATAGCAAGGACCGATGCCACGGTTTGTTGTTCCAATGCTCTCGCCAGCAACGACAGCCCGGTTGGTTGCTTTGTCCTCAACGAAATGCCAGGGCATCACTACGTGCGCCCGTTCGCTGATCATCAGATTCTTTCGCGGCTCGATCCCGCGAGCTTCCAGTCCTTCGATTTCCTTAATCAACATATTCGGCTCTATCACAACGCCGGGTGCGATGACATTGGTAATTTGGCTGGACAGGATTCCAGAAGGGATATGGTGAAGTTTGTAGACCTCGCTCCCGCAAACCACGGTATGGCCAGCGTTCGCGCCCCCTTGGTAGCGGACGACGATATCGTTTCGAGGTGCGAGCAAATCAACAAGTTTGCCTTTCGCTTCGTCTCCCCACTGAAGTCCGATTACACAGGTCGCTGCCACAAAATTCACTTTCAAAACCGTTAATTCCGTTCCTGTCGAATCGCAACCGCGCGACGTCAATGACCCGGAAATGCAAAACCCTACAGTTTAGAAGGGAATCGCGTGGTTGGTCAAGTCACAGTGGCAACCTCGTTGAATGTTATTTTGGTTTTAAAAGGCAGTGAAAGCCAAAGCAGACCTCGTCGTTAATCCTGTCCTCGTGAGCTTCCTCCAGAAGTTCGTTTACTTGGGACATCCGCTGAGGGCTTAAAGCAGCAGAAACGATGTGCTGTTCGCCGCCCAGTCCAACAACGACTGTGGTCAGAACTGCAACGGTATCCGGGTGTTGAAGTGCCGCCAACACATGTTCACCAATTTGCAGCTCCAAGTTCTTGATCTTGCTAACAAATCTCGCAACTTGTTCCCCACGTTGCGGAGCTGGCGGT
>JAYVPE010000031.1:0-2868 GCA_043757575.1 Pirellula sp. | reverse complement strand
CACCAGGCCGAACAAACAACAAGAAATGAAGCTTGTCCAAAGACTGCCGATTTACCCATGCCTCGAACTTGGCCGATCGATCCCTCCCAGAAAAAACCTGACGTGCGTTTCGAGCCAATTCCAAAACTTCAATTTGATTTGGTTGGATGTCGACTACGATCAAAGACCTTCCTGCCAAAATAGAATTCCGGAAAACGAGGGGATCCTCTATCGTTAAGTTACCGATCTTGGTATCGAGGTATTGCAATTTGTCTAACAATTTCTTCAACTCGTCACGTTTGTCTTCGGAAGTTACCGCCTGCCGATTCAACTGGTCTAGTTCTCCTTCCGCAGCAAGCAAAACCTTTTTGATTTGCTGATTCACGGATTCAGAACGTTTGGTCTGTTCCGCGACCTGCTGAGTGTGCTTCTCAATATCCTGTCGCACCTCTTCAACATTGAATCGCTGAATTCCAGCAACGGATTTGCTGCGAGTGGAAAGTTCATTTGAACGGATGCGCATTTCCGAAAGTTCTTCCTCGAGTGAATTGAGCGAAGCACTCAGAGTATCCGCAACTCTCTTTCCGTTGGACGTCCCCTTAATGGTATTCGAAACCAATTCAATCATCATGATGATCGTAATGAGAACAAATATCCCAACCACCGACGTGATGATGTCTTGAAAAGCAAAGAATGATATCGAGGGGCCTTGTTGGCGGCGACCCATACCTTAGACCTCACGAGATTGTTCGTATGGCAGGATTTTGATCCTGCTAACAATCTGCTTCATGCAGTAATCATTGCAATCATCGAGAAAACGCTCTTCGGCTGTTTTCTGTGCAGTCATCCAAAGTTGCAACACCAATGCGATAACTAACGCCAAAAGTGTAGTCTCAAAAGCGGTGCTCAGCCCCGAGGTAACCTCTTTAAGTGAACCAATAATGCCACTAATTTCACTTTGGGAGTCGAGCAAGCTGCTGAAACTGGCGATCGAAACGGAAAGCCCAAGCACAGTTCCGATGAAACCTAAAACAGGGATAGCCCAAAGAAACCCGTTAATCAGTCCAAACGAGGTTTCGTGGGCGGACTCATCGCGTTCACCGACCGAGCGTAAGATTTCGTCGACATCGGAGACACGCCCCAGATTCTTAAGGTTGGAAATCGCCGTGAGAATTCGACTATAAACGAGAAATCGTTCTGGATCTTCTGCATTGGAGTAGATTTGCGCAACAACTTGATCCGCTGTCTGAGAGCTCAAAACAAATTGGTGATCCGAGGGTATGGATGAGAAATCAAGAGCTCGACGTTGCAAACGCAACTTGCTGCTCTTTACGACCAGAATCGCGGTACACCAAAAACCGAAAAAAATGGCGGCATGTTGAGTCGGGCCTCGCTCCAGCAACATCATCGAAAAAAAGTTGGATGGCACAGCGGAAACAATCGCATACACGCCGACTGTCAAGACAAGTGCGATGAGCCCCGATAGCCATGCGTTGCATGATGTGCCAGTACTCGATGAGACGCCCATTCGGTTCTCTATATCCATCGCGTAGTAGCGGAGTGGAGCATTTATTGTTTCGCTTTTGTTCATGCGACTTTTCTTGGCAAATGCCTAGATAGGGATACTTAATCCAAGGAGATAGATGATGGAGCTCAAACCCGATACGATGATAAGCCAAACTAAGACAACGACTGCAGTAAACTTCCAGAACCGAACCAGTGTCCGTAGCGCTCGTTGGATATCATCGGTTTCCGAACGGTAGGCCAACACGGACAGCTTGTTTCCGAACTGAAGCAAAAACATACTTCCAGTGAACCAGCAAATTGCCGTAGCAATGTGAACGATGGAAAGAATTACAGCCATCACTTTCATAGGCCCACTTCCATCGCGCGTCGCCACCATAAAGAAACTAGCTATGCTAAAAATCACCCATGCTGTGCCGATGACGACGCCAGTGATAGCGAGAAACAAAACCGACGTTCGCATTCCCAACAATGCCACCGACAAACCCTCATTGTCTCCAGAAATGGTGCTCGAACTATCTGTTTGAGTTTGCGGCTGATGTGAGGAAGAACGCCCCAGATTTCCAGTGCCAAACCACTCCGCGCGAATCGATTCGGCAGGTTGCCATTCCGACATGCCTTGGCGCCAAATGAGTGTTTCCTTGGTCACCGTGCCCAATGCAATCCATTTTTTCATTCCTTTTGAGTCGACAGGCCCTTGATTGCTGTCTTCGAAATGGGCATACCATTCCTCCGCTGGTGCCTCAGGCGCTGCAGTCTCTTTTTGTTTTATTTTTGCTGCTGCCTGGATAGCTGAAGCGCGTTCGATCGCGAATAGTTCTGGAAAATCTTGGGCTTGCTTCCAAGTTTCCCCATCGGGAGAAAGCTCGTGCTGTTTGGTGATCTGCCCCCGTTTCGCGAGTTCCATGGTCTTTTCGCGTGTCAATGGACCGAGGACTCGTCCTTTGAATCGCACGTAAAATCGCTCGCTTTGAACGGACATGAAGAAATCTTTCTGTGGTCAATTGCTGTTCATCTTGAAGGGGCGAATCCAAAAAAGTGGACGCCCAGCGAGCGCGGTTTCGGATGCGCCAGTAAGCGACGGCTTGTTGCCTGTGACACGTCCAACCGACACTACTCGAGCTGCGTTTGCTGGTTGTACTGTGGGTATTATGCAAACCACATCTCCATCTGGCACGTCGTCGCGATTCAACCACGCCTCCAGCTTACCAGTCGAGTCTCTGAGCATTGCTCCAACCCAAACCAGTTTGTTACCAGCCAGTCGCTTAAGCAACTCATTGGTTTTTAATCTTTGGCTTTCTAGTTCCTTCATGCACTTGCTGATGCAGGCAAGCACCTCTCCATCGAGTCGTTCATTCATTTCGG
>JAYVPE010000030.1:0-2869 GCA_043757575.1 Pirellula sp. | reverse complement strand
CTTCCTGGGGAACACTCGAGGATGAATTCGCCCAACTACAGCGGGACGGGATCGTTGTCGTCGCTTCTGCGGGAAATTCTTTCCAACAATACAAAACGCCTGGCCTCTCCTATCCGGCAGCGAGTCCCTACGTCATTCCTGTATCAAGTGTTGACGCAAACGGGCAACTTAGCGATTTCAGTCAACGTGATTCGCGAACTATTGCCGCACCGGGACGATCCATTGAAAGTACTGTTCCCGATTACTTCTATGGCAAGGACGGTATTTCAAACGATTGGTCAACGGCCAGCGGTACAAGTATGGCTGCTCCCTACGTTGCCGGCGCCAGCGTTCTTGTCCGCGAGGCAATGGAACTAGTTGGCATGCAAAATATCACTGCGCAATCGATCTACGAACATCTAAAATCGACGGCAAACTCGGTCTGGGATAGCGTCACCCAGCAAAACTACCAGTCGTTAGATCTGGATCGGGCCATCGAAAGCCTACTTCCAAAAGACACCGTCGGCGACTCGCTGGCGACTGGTCAACTTGCCGCGATCCAGAACAGTTGGCAAACAGATGGTTGGATCAATTCTCTGGTCGATCGCGATGTCTACCGACTTGCCCCGAACCAAAATGGAACGGTGTCTGTCCAAATCGGGAGCGAAACTGTAGAAGACGCGTTCTTTAGCGTGCTGCGTGGTGGCCAGGAGACCGCCATTCATGCAACGAACGGTCGATTGTCGTTTTCTGTCCTAGCTGGCGAATCGATTGGTCTAAGCATCGCAGACCTAAACTCGATCGGTTCCTACCATTTGAACTGGACATTTGCTGCGAGCCCATCGGGCGGCGGCGGTACGGACGGGGGTACGGGCGGCGGGGGTACGGGCGGCGGAGGAATCATTCCTGCTATACCGAGCCATGCCGTCGATCTCGGATCGGTCGACTTATTTGAACAATCGCTAAGTGGTTCATCCAGATACAAACTGACTGCCGAGCACACCGGGCTACTTACTGTCGTTGTCGATGCCGGTCAACAAGCATCTGGTTCCTTGCAAGTATTGAGACCATCGGTTTCGAATAGCACCTTAACCGACTCAACCGTTGAGGACAATCAGTGGCGAATCGATCTCAATGTTACGCAGGGGCAAAGCATTGAGTTCGTGCTTCCGGGAACGACAAGCCGCAACGTGCATGTCGTGAATCTGCTTCAGCAACAAGGTACCGCACTCACGATTCACGGGACGGATGCCGCCGACAACTTCAAGATCGATCTTAGCCATGGTCTCGTCGCCAGCGTTGCCGGAATAACCTACCAACTCGACAGCAACATAACGAAGACCATTGTGATGGACGGACATCAGAACAATGATTCGCTCACGATCATTGGCTCCACCCTAGCCGAGAAAGTCGAATTAAGACCTGGGCTAACAACTTTGGAAAGTACACAACTCAGTCTACGAGCTACCCAATTCGAAAACGTTCAATTTCTTGGCGGCGGAGGCCCCGATCGCGCTTATTTGTACGATGCTGCGACCGACGACCGTTTGAGTATTTGGCCGAACAAGGCAGAATTGACCGGGGTCGGATATGCGTTTACTGTCGACCAAGTCGAACGCATTTTTGTGCATGCGATCCAAGGGGGCGACGACCAAGCGTTCGTGTTCGACTCGGTTGGCAATGACAATCTGAGCGTCCGTCCCCAATTTACTAGTTTGGGCGGCTCAGGATTTTTTAACTTCATAGCTGGCTTCGAACGTGTCTCCGCGTACGCAACAGCGGGTGGGATAGATAACGCTACCCTTTACGATTCTGTAGGCAACGATTTGTTTAGCACCAACGGCGATGTAACCTCGATTGTTGGACCAGGATTTTCGACATTCGCGCGAGGTTTTGAAAATGTCGAAGCGTTTTCAACAGCAGGTGGCGTCGATCGAGCAACGGTACATGCGACCCAAGGTGGCACACTGACGTCGGGTGCAGACTACGTTGGCATGCAGGATGCAACACGCTCGAGTATTGCACGGAATTTCGAACGGGTCGAGACTTTTCTAGCAGGTCAATCGATTCCGACACCTGCTAATATCGCCACCGTTTCAACACTCAATGATGCGGCCGTGGTGTCAGTGCCGCCTTACGACGATATCGTAGTTGCAATGCCACCGTCTTCGACACTGCCTGCGACACTCACCGACCATTCCAGCAGCAACCTAAATGGATTGGTGCTAGAGCCTATCGATTGGATTCATAACTTAGTCGAACAAGAGATTCGATTTCAACGAAGCGGGATATACGCAATTTCTCGAGGACACGATGCATTCCTGCTCGATGAAGCCATTCATTCGCTCGACTTATCGTGGACCGATACTGAAAGAGAGCGAGTTGCACTTAATGAAATTTTTTCGAAGCACAGGTAGAGCCGTCGCTCGTCAGTCGCAGGCATTGATGCTAAACTAAGTCACTTCTCTATGAACACCCATCGGAACACTCCAGATTTGGAGATGTTCGCCGAGAATGGTCAAAATCCCTGTAACTTCCACCCTTCGCATCGGCCTTGAGAATCGATAACGCTGCAATCCCAGGGACCGTTGGCACATTACCGAGTACCGTTGGCACTCGCGATGGTTTAACTCTCGTGCTCAGGCATTGGCCAGCGCTATTGACGCCAAGACCGAGAGGTATTGTTTGCATCGTACATGGATTAGGAGAGCACATTGGCCGATACGAGCACGTTGCCCAGAACCTCAATCAAGCAGGCTGGGCGGTAGTTGGCTTCGACATGCGAGGGCACGGAAAATCGGATGGCGCTAGAGGTGCGATAAACGAAGCCGACGATTTATTGCACGACTTGGCTACGGTCATCGATGCCATCAAGCTCGCGTATTCAACA
>JAYVPE010000029.1:0-2870 GCA_043757575.1 Pirellula sp. | reverse complement strand
CATGGCAGTACGGTTATGTTCGCTCATATCGGAGATACGCGACTCTATCATTTCCGATCGAGTCCAGATCCAACTCCATCAGTGCAGACTTTATCTGGACCGTCAAAGCTCGTAATGTCGCAGTTGACCGAAGATCACACCTACGTCGGTTGGCTTCACCGAACGGGAAAACTAAACGAGCGCGAAGCTCGATTTCACCCGCGAAAAAATGTCCTTTCAAAGGCACTGGGGGCGGGCAATCAATTCGCTGAACCACAATGCGGGAGTTTTGAATTAAAACAAAACGAAAAACTCGTACTATGCACGGATGGAATCACCGATGGATTGTGGGACCGGGCAGTGAGTGACCTAGTACTCGAACCTGAATCCGCAATTTCTTATCTCACTCCGGCGCAGCGATTAGTTTTTACGGCAGTTGCAGAATCTGGAAAAGACAACGCGACGGCGATCGTTATCGAAGCGTGACAGAATCGGCTTTGTTTGCGTATGCGAATCGAATTTGCTACAAAAGGCATCCCACACCAAGCTGCTAAGCATGTACCGGATTGCTAATGAGCTACTCTCGCAAGGATGCTTGAATCTTTTCGATCGAATCCCTTTTTGATCTAGTAGCCAATTGGTATCGGTGAGGTTCTGCGCCGGTCCAACTGCGATGGCATCTATCCGCAATCGTTGATGGTCAGCAGTCCACATTTTGTGACTATCCGCATCGATATCGATCATCATTGACGATCCATCAAGTCACCAAATTGTTGGATCGCGATTTCTGCACAGGACGGGCGGTCCACTTTCGCTAAAGCTTCTTGATTGCGTGTGAGACAACATAGTTGCCAATTGCATTGCCCATCGTGTTTCCAACTGTGTTGTCGAAACTAAAATGGATGCCGCCATAGACGCGACTCATGCCAGCTTCCAAGGCCGCCTCGCGAAAGTTGATGTACACACGCTCAACATCGGCGTCAGGAGCCGCAGAGCTGTCGACCGACACTCTCGTAGGCACCCAATTGCTTGGTCTATCCAGTTGGCTCACGAATCGCATTGAACCACCTAGCAACGATGTTAACACAGTGGCGGCGGCGCTGCTGAATGTGCTGTGCCCAGAGACATACGATGGGAAAGCAGGCGTGACAATTAGCGGTTCCCAATTCTTGTCTGCGGTGGTCAGCGCGTTTCCGTCAACATCCCCATTCCGAATTGCATCCACAGGTCGCCAAAGTTCATATTCATACTTCGCATCCCAACTAACGATCCCCGCATCGGCCAAAGCAACGTTGAGCAACGCCATCGTGCGAACTTGTTCGATCAAGCTTAGGCCTCTCGTTACAATGGCATCCACAGAAATCTGATTCCAATGTCCAGGTGGGCTCGCAGTCCCGCTCCCGTCGGCCCAAAAGCGAGCGATCAAAGTTTGGTCCGCTGTGCGCACAGTACTATTCTTGCTCCCTATCCGCATGACCTCATCGACTGCTCGGGCATAGACCTTGGAAGTAAGCGAGGGAGGTGCACTTGGACGATATGGTACAATAGAGGGAACACTGAATGGTGTGACGTTTGGCCATTGTTTTAGAACGCTCTCATAACTCGGCAATGACGGATGCCATTGCCCTGGATCGCTACCGAACGAAATATCACGAAGCGCCTTCGATCCGTCATTGTCTCGCACCTGAAGGATCTCACTTGCAATAGACTCGCCAAGCTCGATTCCGCGTCGCCGCGAGTCATCGTCGGGAATCAATTTGAGCGAAGCCTCATAAGTTGCATTCCAAGCACGAACGCTGCTGGCGTCTGAATAGAGATTCATTGCAACACGGTGTGCTGCAGCGGATCCAGCGGCCACTGCATTCGTTCCAAGTTGTCGTGGTCTCGAAACCATGAAGCTTTCATAGCCCCCTTCGACAGCATTAAGAGCATCGAACATCGCACCATAGATCATTGCAAGGTTTCGTGCGATACCGGGAGGTTTTGTTTGTACTGCTTGGGGCGGGGTCCACGCGAGCGCCGTAGCTTCGCCTAGGGTTCTCACTTCGTTGAGGATGGTTGCATTCCATTCGGAAACCAAGGAACCTCGTCGCATGCTTCCGTTGAGACTAATCGAGCTGCCAACTTCATCAAGTACGTGGATTGCGACTCGGTTGAGTCCAGTAGCAAGCGGAATCGTTAACTGGAAAGTTCCTGTCTCGTTAGAGCTGGTGTTTAATGAAAGCGTCGCTCCACTATCGATTGTGACTTGAACCCCGATGTCTGAGTTAGGGCCGGTTTTACCTGAGAACAAAAAAGATTCACTTGCCACAACGCCATTGAAATCAGCGTCTCCGTCTGGGATAGTAGCGGACAATGCCAGTTCGGGCATGGCTCGATTTATTGCGTTGATAACGCGTAAAACGTCAAGGCTAGTGATCTGATCGTCTCCATTGACATCGTAGAAAGGCAAGTTGCTGGTTGCTGCAGTTTCACTGAGGGAACGCTGTCCATCGCGATTGATCGAATTGATAAGTATGAGGGCATCGACCGCTGTAACAAGACTGCTGCTATCAACGTCGCATGCCCGTGCTGGGTTCTGCCAATTGGCCGTCATGGGCAAACGAGGTTCCAGTAATTCGAAACCAAATCGACACCCCTTGCCGGAAAGATTGCTTGGTTGTGGAAATCTTCGTCGGTTCATTGTTCGATGTCTTTGTCGAATAAGTTTTTTGAGGGATTGAAGTCAAAACAATCTTACGAAGGCTGAGTTTTATATGCAACCGTCAAGCGAATGTAGGACAACACTAATACTAATCCTTAAACAAGCGAACGCTTGTTCGTCGGAGCTTGATTTTCGCAGCGCAGCGGCGACCCGGCCAGCGGGGCTGGTTTGATTTTTTTCGATTTCG
>JAYVPE010000028.1:0-2873 GCA_043757575.1 Pirellula sp. | reverse complement strand
CCGACCGATCCGTTTCCATGGATGAAACGGATATCGCTGGGGTCTCTCGGCTTCCGTGAGAAAGGTTTCCAACCGTGCATGTGGTCTCAGACTCCGTGGGGGTAACATCGGACTCGCCATTATCGTTCGACATTACTGTTGCCTTCCCCTTGTCAGGACAAGGTCGGCCACCACAAAAGGATGCCCGTGATTCTGGAGTAACAGTGGAGTTCAATACACAGCCCGGTTGTACCTCTGTGAACGCTTCGCAGTGACGGTTGCCCGGCACCACGCATCACTCGAGGCCAAGGCGACTGGCTAGGTCTTACCTCGTACGACTCTTTCATTCGCTACCTCTCTCCGGCTTACGCCGACGCACCCTGACACCTTTTCTGTCTTGTCCTCCCCGGAACGCCGGATGAGCCAAAACTAATTTACCCAGAAATCGCTCCATTTACGACATGGTCCCCGACGCAATGTAAACTTACGCCCTCTAATTCCGAGTGTGGCTGGAAAGTCAGGGATATGTCCGAGATCACCGAAGTCCTTCAAAAGATAGATAGCGGCGACCCTATCGCTGCCAATGAACTGTTGCCATTGGTCTATGACGAACTGCGGCAAATGGCTGCGGTGCAAATGGCACGCGAAAAGCCAGGCCAGACTTTGCAAGCCACCGGGCTCGTCCACGAAGCCTATGTCAAGCTAGTCGGAAATCAGAATATCGCCACCTTTGCCAATCGAAGGCACTTCTTTGGCGCGGCGTCGGAAGCCATGCGCCGAATCTTGGTCGATAACGCCCGTCGCAAGAATCGCGTCAAGTACGGTGCACACTTGAATCGAGTTGAATTGGAAGAAGACGTGATCGTCGAACCCGAAAAAGACACGCGGTTGTTGGCTCTGAATGAAGCACTGGATCGATTCACAGTCCATTCGCCCGAAAAGGCAGAATTACTCAAACTCCGCTGGTTTGGAGGTTTGAGCTTGGATGAATCTGCAGAAATTTTGGGCATTTCGCCAAGCACTGCCGATCGCTGGTGGTCATACGCCCGCGCTTGGCTAAGAGTTGAAGTCGACCCATCACGCTCCGCGTGATGCTGTTCCTTAATTTCCCCCGTTTTTTCCTGGTGCGTTTTTCCTAAAAAAAGCGCATGACTAAATAGAGGCCGATTTCTATTCCCAAAAGACACGTGTAGGTTGCAATCAACATGAACGAAGCCACCCTATTTGCTCTAGCATTAGAAAAAGAGTCTGGCGATCTGCGAGAAGCTTTTCTCGCCGAAGCCTGCGCGGGCGACGAAATGCTACGCCGTCGGGTCGATGTGTTGTTACTGGCCCATGCTCAATCGGACGATATCTTGGGTCCAGCCGGAGAGCGTACAAGTACGGCCACATTCGGCCCAATCACGGAGAAACCCGGTTCGCGAATCGGTCCCTATCGCTTGATGGAACAGATTGGCGAAGGTGGCTTTGGAGTGGTCTTCGTTGCTGAACAGCAAGAGCCGGTTCGTCGCAAAGTTGCCCTCAAACTCATTAAGCCTGGCATGGATTCCAAACAGGTCATCGCGCGTTTCGAAGCCGAACGTCAAGCGTTGGCGATCATGGATCATCCGAATATCGCTAGGGTACTCGACGCCGGAACCACCGACACCAGTCGGCCTTACTTTGTAATGGAATTGGTTCGCGGCATTCCTATTACCGACTACTGTGACAAGAACCATCTCAATCCATCGGAACGCTTGGAGATTTTCGTTACCGTCTGCCATGCGATTCAGCACGCTCATCAGAAGGGCATCATCCATCGCGACATCAAGCCCTCGAACGTGCTAGTCACGTCGCACGACGGGAAACCTGTCGCCAAGGTCATCGATTTCGGAGTTGCCAAGGCCATTCATCAGCAGTTGACGGAGCGAACGATCTATACGCAGTTCGCGCAAATGATTGGCACACCGTTGTACATGAGCCCCGAGCAAGCGGAGATGAGCGGCCTGGATATCGACACCCGCTCTGACATTTACGCGCTCGGTGTTTTATTGTACGAGCTTTTGACCGGTAGTACTCCGCTAGAAAAGAGTCGTTTGGTGACTGCCGCCTACGACGAGATTCGGCGGCTGATCTGCGAAGACGAACCGCAGCGACCGAGCCAACGATTGAGCGCGTCCGAAACATTGCCGAGCCTGGCTGCCAATCGCAACACCGAGCCCACTCGGCTCAGCAAGCAGATGACGGGTGAGCTCGATTGGATCGTCATGAAGGCGCTCGAGAAAGACCGTACGCGGCGCTACGAGACGGCGAATGCGTTCGCGGCCGACGTTGGACGCTTTCTACGCGATGAACAGGTTGAAGCGTGCCCGCCATCCGCTGCGTACAAATTGAGCAAGTTTGTACGACGGAATCGGGCCGTATTCACCTCCGGAGCTCTTGTAGCGACCGCACTTCTCATGGGAGTCATCGCCAGCGGCTGGTTTGCCTTTCATGCACGGTTCCAGCGCAATTTGGCAATCGAGCGACAGGTCGAAGCCGACAATCAACGCTTACTCGCCCAATCAGCCCGCGAGACGGCTGAAGGCGAACGAGACAAATCGTTGAGCTTGAGCGAGCAACTCACTCGCGAGAAACAAGACCTGAGTCGGCGAAAGGAAGAGCAGCGGCGGATGCTGTACACGAGCGACATGAACCTGGTTCAAACCGCCTGGGCGGCTGACAATGTCAGTCGCGTCCTCGAACTGCTGAACGCTCACCGCCCACTACCGGGACAAAGCGACTTGCGAAATTTTGAATGGCATTATTGCAATCGACTCTGTCATTCGGAACTTCGTACTGTGAAGCTACCGGTCGAGGATACTCGGTTGTTGTCCTCATTCAGCTTTAGTAACGATGGAACGCGAATTGCGGCT
>JAYVPE010000027.1:0-10681 GCA_043757575.1 Pirellula sp. | reverse complement strand
GCAATATTCCAAGCATAAAACGTGTAGTACTACACAGTTGCAAAGGAGCGTTCGAAAATGGCTAAAGAACCGGGTTATTGTCTTCACAAACCAACCGGGCAAGCTTATGTCCGATTTGTCGGCAAAGCATACTATCTCGGGATCCGCGGGACCGTGCAATCTAAAGAGCGGTACAACCGCCTGAAATCGGAATGGCTGCTCAATCGCAACGCGAAGAAGTTTGAGCCCAATTCATTTAGCGGAGTTTGCATCGCAGATATTTGTCTTGCGTATTTAAATTACGCAGAAGTGTATTATCGTGGTTCGACGGAATTCGTGAACCTAAAGCTGGCAATCAGACCTCTCAGCGAGTTGTACGCCGAAATCCCAGCGATCGAGTTTGGCATCACCCAGTTTCGTGCATGTCGAGAATGGTGGCTCAACGGGACCCAAACCAGGCGCAGCCGTCAGTACATCAACAAACAAATGAAGCGACTGTTGCGGGTGATTAAGTGGGTAGTCGGTGAGGGGATGATTCCTGCATCTGTCTATGAAACTCTGCGATGCGTTCCGGCGTTAAAGAAAGGCCGGACGGTTGCACCCGAAGGCGAACCCGCCAAGTCTGTCAGCCGCGAAGTTGTAGAGGCGACCATAAAACATATGACGCCGGTTATTGCCGATATGGTTCGTTTCCAACAGCTCGGTTAGTTGCATGTCCGGAAAAGGCGTTATCGGTTTAGTTAGATAGTGACCGACTGGCCGTTGGCCTGCTCATCTAATATCAGAAACGTGTCGGGACACTTTTTTCGATCACGATGAAGGACGTTTCCTATTGCTTGTTTGCTGCCAAGTATTTTGATGATATCCACCCCGACAACAATTGTCCGGTAGACGGATCCATCCATTCGATTTGAGTCAGCTTTTTGGCCTTTTGAACAACGAAAACGATCGATCCTTGATTAAGGTAACCGATAATTGCGGAGCTTTTCTTCGGGGCAGTTCGCAAAGTCGCCGCCCGAACTGCGATTCGTATGTTACTGTGTGCTGGAGTGATGGAAACTAGCGCCCTTTGGAGTTCCTTGATTCTAACCTGAGACTCGGTTTTCGTTGTAACTTCTCGCTCAAAATAATTAGCAACTACAGTTCCTGCAATGAACCAAATCAAGCTTGCTGAAAGGTTGATGAGCAAGTCGACCATTCTTCTTTTAACGGCTGATTCATCTTGCTTCCCCGTCCAGTCAATCAGTCGATTCAACAAATCTTCCATGGCGTAAGCTCCTGGTAATTGCATTCGCAATTGATAGCTCAATGTTTGGCAAAGCAAATGGCGGAATCTTTGGAAGGGAAATAGCTGCTTTTGGCAACAGAAAGTTGGACGCTATAGAAGCGAACGCGTTTTTGCGAGCAATCTCCTACGCATCCACTGCACTTCGCACATGGGCGAAAATATCAAAGGCTGGCAAATGCGTTCTTAGATTTCTTACCCGACTTACTTCCATTACTCTACCCCCAAGGCTTTGAAGGCTGCGTCTCGTGGGTCGGAATAGAAGCTGGTTTGGAATTTGGCAAACAATTCGCCAGGAATCGTGGGGATATCTCGGACGCTTGCCATTGGTAACAGAATTCTCTTGGCCCCTGCGTCGTGTGCGACTTGAAGCGACTCTGCTAAGTTTTCGACAGGGATAATGTTTCCTCCAAGGCTCATTGTTCCCAAGACAACCATTTGCGACTGAATTGGTTTGCCTAACACGCCTGAACATAAAGCGACGAACGCTGCTAGCGTCATCGCTGTCGTTGGACCGCTATTGTGCAGTTCAACGACATGGAGGTGATAGTCGTGCTCAAGTGCCTTGATCGAGGCGCTAACATGCGTCGCGTTAGCTTTGAAGTAATCGAAGCCAACCTTGATCGATTCCTTGGCCTGCGTGTTCGAGCCAAGTCCTGACATCTTCAATGAACTGCCACCAGGCGTTACCTGAGTTTCAATCCGGTACAATCCAAGATGCCCACCGCTGCCAACAGCCACCGTGTGTAGCACTCCAGGATTGAGCGGTCCATCTGGAATTAGCGAACTTCCACCTTGTTCTGGAACACCGATGAACTTCTCTTCCAGCGTTTCAAGATCAATGTACGAGAAGTGAACGTCGTAGAATTCCATTCCACCAATTTTTTTCAACTGCTCTTTGACGCGACGACGCACTTCCAACGCATATTCGAGACAGCGTCGAACGGCTTCTTTGTCGTATTCCTCGTTCGGGTACAACAGTTTCAGCAGCCCTGAGACAGTGTGTTTCACTGCGATTGTGTCTCGTTGATTGAGGTCTCGGCCCAACTTGAAATACTTGTTGATCGCATCGCCAAAGTTTCGCTTTCGCATTTCGCGAAGCCATTCAGCTAGATAGTCGACGATCAAACCATATTGGTTCGTGAAGAACTCGGGGCGCATTTTCGGGATCTCCCAGCCTGGAATATAGGCATGGAATCGGTCAAAGAATGCTGAGTCAATCATGGCTTCAGGGAATGGTGCCAGCAAATGGCTTGTCTTGACCATCGTGTCGACCGACTGGTTGATATTCCCAACGAAGACCATCGAAGCGTATGCATTCACCGAGTCTCGACCTCGAGCAAAGGAGCCACTGGCCATGAAGTCCTTCATGATCTGAACTCCATCTTTGTCCTTGAACGAGATCCCTGCCACTTCGTCAAACGCCACTACGTCCCAAAGTCCCACCAAGCCGACCGAACGACTGGCCATGTTGTAAAAGAGATTCGCTACCGTTGTCTGTCCACCGGAAACGAGGATGCTGTTTGGACTGATCTCTTTGTAGATATGACTCTTTCCAGTTCCACGAGGTCCAAGTTCGCAGACGTTGTAATTGTTCTCAACCAACGGGACCATGCGGCACAAAATATGCCACTTCACACGAGTTTCAAATTGAGTTGGTTCATAGCCACACGAACGCAGTAAAACGTCGATCCATTGCTCCTCAGTAAAGGAACGACGACCCTCGAATAGCTCGTCCATATCCATGTTGGGCATTTGGATCGGCTTCAGCTCTTGAATAACGAACGGCGAACCCTTTTGACCCTCCTCAAAGAAATACTGCATGGTAATAATCGACCAGATGCCACCAGCCAAAAGTTTTTCGTATTTCTTAACGGTACCGGTTGGGATTTCGACTCCCTTGGTCCCTAGGTTCGATAGAAGTGCTTCGTACACATCGCGTCGCTCGTTGAGTGTGACTGTCACCTTGTCGATGATCTTGAGGCTACCTCGTTCGCGAATCGTCGATTTCACTTTCTCCGATTCATCGGGTCGAACATAGTTTTCAGCCAAAATTTTCTTGACCGTCTTGAGCCCATCATCAATGACCTCCTGATCATTTGAGGCGCAGTGGTTACCCAAAAGATATTCCAAAACATAGACGGGTACGTTTGCACCCTCTTTGACCAGCTTGGTCAAATCCTTTCGGACCACTTTGCCAGCGAAATGTTCGTTCAATAGATCATCCAGGTCCATAGTCATTCCAGTAGGCAGTAGGCAGTAGGCAGTAGGCAGTAGGCAGTAGGCAGATAAGGAGTAATTTGTTAACGGTTATTGAGGCTGTTTAGCAAGCCGTTGATAATTCGGCCCGTTTCATCACAGAGCGATTCGGTGGCTTTTGTATCCTCCTGATTGACGTACTTGAGTCGAACGGCAATTGCAATCTGTGTTTCGACTTCACGCAGCGAGCCGTGTGCGATATTGAGAAATCGTGCGAATTCATTGTTGGAATTTCTTCCTTCCCTTCGGCAATATTGGATGGAACGGAAACGACAGCTCGTCGAATCTGGGAAGTAAGGCCATAGATTTCTTCACGCGGGAACTTACCGCTCAATCGATAAATATCCTCGACCAGATCCATCGCCCTTTGCCAGGCGATCAAGTCCTTGTAGTTTTGGCACCCCATTTTGTTCCCCTCTGCTCTCTGCCCACTGCCCACTGCCCACTGCCCTCAGAAATCATCGTCAAAGGCCCTATCAATTGTTACTTCCGTACTCGATTGTTCGATGTCCGTGTCGGCATCACGCATCACGAGCCGGTACTTGGTTTTCTTGTTGTAATGTCGATCTTCGAGAACGAGCACCAATTGCTTTGTTCTCTCCTCCATGTTCTCGGAGGTACTCGCGAAGTTGATCTTCTCGATGTTGGTCACAGGTTCATTTCCGTCGAAGATCGCTATCTTCAAGGTGATCTCCTTGACACGGTCGCTAACAGGTTCCGTTTGAAGCAATTGGAAACGATACTTTGGAGTTGTAATCCGGTGGCTCACTCCCAGCACTTGAACACCGACTCGTTTGGTCGCAGTTCCTTCTTTGCCTTTACCCTTGATGTGCCGAACCGTGATCACTGGCACTACGACCTCTTGGAGCATTGCACCTCCATGAATAAAGCGTGCACCTCCAGAAAAATGGAATCGGTTTGCACCCTTGGGGAGCCAAAACTCCATATCTCCCTCGGCCTTGGCCGATGCTCTCGTGCTGCCGTGAAACGCTTCATCTACGTCTGGGAGATTGCGTCCCAAGAGATACCTTTTCTTGGCAAGGAAAGTTCCGGATGGTTCGTCTCTGAGCTTACTCTTGTGGGTTTCATCAGGATGAGTTTCCGAGAAGAGGAAACCGTGATCTGCGGTGAGAACGATATAGTTGCCGTTCAGGCTGTTGATGATAAATTTCACCAAGTCTCCCAACTCGATTATCGCCTTGCGAACGGCTTCGAACGTATCTCCCTCTGTGGATGCCTTTTCCCCACGGCTGTCGATCTCATCGTGGTAGATGTAGACAACTTTTTTGCCTGCGACGGCTTCGCGCCCTTCCTCTTTCTTCATCGCGAGTAAATCGTCGGCCTTTAGTACCACTCCATCCACGGATGCAAGAATATCGTTGCGTTGATCGGTCGATGCACAAGGCTTTCCATCGACCAGGATATTGCCCTTTGCGTCATACTCAAGTTTCTTATGAGGGAGCAAGCTGGCCATTCCCAATGCGGTATAGGATGGTAGCACACTTAGCTGCGACGAAAGAGTCGCGGTAAAGCGGTACTTGCCGTTTAGCTCTTGTGTCAGTTCGTTGGCCACTTCGTATCGGAACGCATCGCTAATAATGACATAAGCCCGGCGGTTCTCCGCTTCGTTCAAACGCGACTCGACATGTCTACTGTAGAAATCGTACTCGTTGCGGACGTCTTTGATCCGCCAGTCTTTTAGCAAACCACCCTCAAGAAATTTGCCCCAAGCTAGTCCGATCGTAGGAATGAACCAATTGGAATATGCGGCTTCGACTTGTTCACGAAGCGGTTTTAGCATGTTCCAATTCTGGCAAATGTCCGCGTGTTCGCAGAAGTGTCGATAGAGCTGGTCGAAGCTGTAAAGCTCATCCTCGTACGCATGGTACATGCTACCCGCATCATTGAAATGAAATCCGTCGCGATGCAAGTTGCGCAAATCGAAAAACGCCGCGGCCGTTACTACGGCTTCATAGACGGCTTGTAACTCTTTGCGAGGAATTGACTGTGCCCCAGCAACAGTCGCCAATGCCCAATGTCCAGCCCGACGTTTGTTGGCGATGGCTCGGATATCGTCCAAGTTGATGGCGTCTGCGGTCGCGAGGACTCGCTCCTTGAGATTGCGAGCGATTTCCTTTTCGACGTCGACGAATGTCTGAACATCCACCAAGGCGTCGATATCGAAGTGGGAAAGGTGATTCGCTATTTGAATCCGTTGAGCAACATACTCCGAGAGTCGATCGTAGCTGCTGCTCTTGCTGGCACTATCACGCCATTGAGCTAAACAAACAACAGCGTTCGCTCTACCTCCCTGCGGTAATATCAGATGTTCTAAAGCAACAGGAAAAGGTGTCAGGTACCGTTTCTGCAAAGCACCCTCTGGGCCGTTCCGTGAAACGGTTCCTGACACCTTTTCCGTAACGAGGTGTTGGGCAAAGTCAGTAACGAGCAGTCGAATCAAGAGGTTCTCTAGATTTGGGGAATCCTCGGAATAACCAAAGCCTTTTTTGATGAAACGCCAAAATGGTTCGTCGAGGTCAAATTTTGCCAGCGAGTGGGCGGCACGCACGAGGCAGTCGGCGGATTCATCATCGTCATCTTCTTCTCTGTCTACCGCCCGCTGCATGCTGCATACTGTTCTGAGTATGTTGTAGAGTTCAGGCTGATCTGCCTTAACGACAACAGCGAGCATTTTGCGATCAAGATCGTCGGCAGTATCGTCGTGATTTACAAGCGTCTTTAGCTTTTGAAGACGGTCCTTGTTATCACAAAACTTTCGACGTTGAGCTAAGTGCTCTCGGAGGTGTAGAGATTTTAGCCCAAGTTCTTCGAGCAGGATCGACGCTCGGTCGGCGCGAAAGCTCCGACTATAGAGTCGAATGTCGAGTAACCAATCGCTTTCGAAGTCAGGTTCTTCGACCGGTGCATAAACGAGGAATTTGGTATCTGGCTCGACGCGTTCGATTAGAAGCTTGGCATCCAAAGCACCAATGTGGTCAAGGCGGATCACTTTTACAGATTGAACCACGGATGTCACAGATGGCACGGATGAAGAAGATTTGTCGTTGCTTAATACAAGATCCGTGCTTTCCGTGTTATCCGTGGTAAATCTATTCTTTATCTCGTCGATCAATCCAACGAACTCGCGATCTGGATCATTCCAAAAAACGATCCGCTCTTCACGGAAGAGTTTTTCGAGAGCGTCATTAATTTGTTTTGTGTCCATTACTCAATGCCTCCCTGCTGACCATGTAAATCAACCACGGATTTCACGGATGACACGGATGGAAAATTGAAATTGGCACAACGGGCTGAATCCGTGCGATCTGTGTTATCCGTGGTTAAGCGGATCATCATGAACTACTCCTCGTCCTTTGTGCCGCAGATGGCTTTGACGTCGGCTAGGATGTCGCCGAATTCGGGGTCGCTGAATTTTCCGTAGTTCACTTTGACTCCGTCATCGAGGTCGAGCTTGATCCGCAGATCGGCGTAATGGCGGAGTTTTTCGTCGAACGATTGAAGTTCTGTGCGTTGCTTATTGATCTTGTCGAATTCCTTTTCGAGCTTCTTGCGTTGAGCTGTCGAAGTGGACTTGGCAATGTCATCTTTGAGTTGCTCTAGTCTCGCAGCGAACTTACCTTGGAGTGGAATGACGTACTCGGTGCGCATTCGGGCAAGTGTGCCTTCGTTGTAACGATGCAAATACACGAGACACTGAAAGGCTTTCTGCTTGCCGCTACTGAAGAGCCAGTAGATTGGCCGTTTTTTGTAAGTTTGTAGGTGAGTTTTGTAGAAGCCGCTGGCCAGATACTCGCGGATTGTCGAACCCAGGCTATCTTCGAGGAACTTAATGTTCTCATTGAGTACTGGAGAAGATTTAACCACGGATTTCACAGATTTCTCGGATGAAGAAGTCTTGGATTTTTCGTATTTATTCCCATCCGTGTCATCCGTGAAATCTGTGGTCAAATTCCCAGGCCATGCCACATTGATGAACTCGATGAGTCGGTTGGTGACATCGTCGTGTATCCCCCAGTCTGTTTCAAGAATTGGGAGGATGCCGTCTGGATCCGGTGGGAAGGATGACCACGAAAGACACGAATCACACGAAAAAACTCCGTTGATATTCTTTTCGTGTCGTTCGTGCTTTTCGTGGTAGGTATCCCAAAAGTTCTGGTTGCCACCGTCGGCATAAATCAATCCTGCGCGGTCGAGGGAATAGCGGCCCATCATGCAGCCGACGGCATAGGAGAGGAAGGCGGCCATGTCGCGGCGGGCGTCGGCGCGGGCGAGGGTGATTTGCTCCTCGGGCACCTCGGGCTGCAACTCGCCGTCGAGGCCGTAGGCGGCGATGAAGAGCCGGTTGTTCTCCGTCTCCAGCTCCTGCATGCGGCGGATGGCAGCGGTGCTCTGCGCCTCCCAACTTTGCCAGCTCGCCTCCAGCGTCGCGCCCTTCAGCTCCGGCCGCAGCAAGGGCTGGTCGCAGAAGTCCCACGAGGTCTCGAAGTTGTTCCAATCGGCGCGGGCCAAACCGATCATTTGCACAACGTACCGCTGTATCTTTTCATCTTTCAGAACGCCGGCCAAGACGGGTATCTTTGCGATCTCTCCGATATTAAAGTTCAACGTCGGGCATAGAAACGCTAGAAATGACGTTCCCACCTTTGAATTGAACAATCCTATCAAGTTCATCAGCTCAAAAGTATTGCTGGCAAAGGCCATAGGGCCTTTCCCTTCAAACATGGAGTCACCAGTCGAATATCTCATAGCTAGTGTGCCAATTGAGATGTCGTTCCAAGTCATCCCTTCTCGGAAATAAAAAGTTGGGTTGCGAATGACAGAGTTTGAAAATCGCGCGATTTCAGCTCCGTTCTCCTCCCAATTCACAACAAAATCCTTGTTGCCATACCACTTCCGAAAGTTGCCGCCCTTATTGACTGGAAACCATTTCTTCGCGCTTTTCAATTGTCCGACATCTGAGGCGGCTTTCTTCTCCATTCGGCAATCAGCAATCTCATGCCACAACCTGAGAAAGCGGTCGTTATCAGCCGTGGTAAGTCCCTTGCGCGGAGCTGCAACTTCTGAAAACGGTGAACTTTCTGCGAAGATTTCGCGCACACGCCTAGTTGTCCAGTAGGCTATCGGACACCCTGGGATCAATTTGAAATGTCCTGTTTCGGCTCGGTAGATCGGGAAATTTGTATTATCGAAGAAGTTTCTCTCAAGCTCTTCGTTGGGCTGCACTTCACCAGCTTTCTTAAACAATCGCTTAAAATATCCCACCTGTAATCCGACTCCTCCGGTATGAATCACAAATGCACAACTACCGAAGTCAGATCCCCAAACTCCCCGTCCAACATGCACTAGGCTTGAGATAAACGCCTCCAACAGCAAGGTGCTGCGCAACGTCTCAAATGTCTTAAGGAACATCCAATTCGGAATCGTAATCATCGCGACATATCCCCCGCGACCAACGAGTAAGATGTTCCGCAGAATGAATGCGGCGTAAGTATCGCCCTTCCCAGCCTCCAAATGGGTTTCAACATACTCTTTTAAGAGAGGGTTCATTGCAGCCGCCCCCATATACGGCGGATTGGCGACGACGACGTGATACCGCTGGGTGAGCGCCTCGGCTTGTTCGAGCACCCGCAGGACGTGTTCTCTCACTTTGTTCGAGAACAAGTGGCCACTGGTCACTGGCCACTAACCACTCCATCGGCAGCTCGTTTTCCTCGAAGCGCATCTCGCGCAGCTCGATGATGGCGGGCCGGACGATGTGTTCGGGCTGGAAGAAGCGACGGGACTTTTCCCGCGCCTTGAAGACGAGGGCCAGCTCGGCGAGCTGCGCGGCGCGGGGGCAGATTTCCAGGCCATAAAGATTGTGCCGCAGGATGAGGGCGGGAATCTCGGTGGGGGCGTAGCCTTCCTCCTCGTAGATCAGGGTGAGCAGGTCGAAGGCGTAGGTGAGCATGTGCCCGCTGCCGACGGCGGGATCGAGCAGGCGGATTTCCTCGGGCTTGGTGATGCGGAGAAAGGATGAAGTATGAGGGATGAAGGATGAAGTGACAGAAGAAGAGCTCGCTTCAGTTTCATCCTTCATACTTCCGCCTTCATCCTTGTCTGCAATGTAGTAGGGCATGTGCTCGCGGAGTCGGGAGCCAGGGCGGTTCAGCAGCCAGAGGCGGCCGAGGGAGTTCTCGACGAGGTAGCGGACGATCCAGTGCGGGGTGAAGAGCTGGGTGACGGCGGGAATGTCCTCAGTGGGCACGGCGCTCTTGCGGGCCATGACCTGGTCCTTCCGCTCGGAGATGTAAAACTGGTAGAGCCAGCCGAGCACTTCCACACTTTCGCAATCTTCCTCGGTAATTTCATCGACGAGCTTGCGAATCAGCGAATCGGAGTGGAGCAGGTTCTCTGGCAGGAGCAGTTCCGTCTCGTCATCGATTGTCGAGAAGATAAACGGCATGATCCTGTGAAGTGCGTTACACTGGGCAACCAAGAGCAGCCGGTAGAGTTGGGCATCTTTGTTTCCATCCAGTTTTAGTTCCAAAACCGTCTCATGTTTCAGCCCAGGTAATTTGACATGCTCGGCGTGCTGAAGAATTTCCGGCGTCGATATTCCATCCGGATGACTCAGCACACGATAACCGTGATCGAGATATCCGTGAATTTCCATGTATCGGATAGCAACAAATCGATTAAACCAAGTGTAGGCAACGGCCTCCATTGTGTGATCGAAGCCGTCTAGTTTGATGCGGTCTTCGAGTTGCTTGCGCTTTCGTACGACGGAAGCCGGGAATTCACGGCCAGCAATCACAGCGACGTCACCATTTTCGACTACTGGTTCTATCTTCTTGGCCGTGATGCCGTACAAGGAGGCTCGTTCGGTGACCGCTTGGATAAAGTCGCGGCGAGCTTGGGGCGCATAGGTCTTAAGTTTGTTGCGATTCATATTTTACGACCACGGATGACACGAATGACTCGGATAGAAATCATCGGACGACACGCTTCCAGTCGAGTTTGGCGTTTTTGAAGTTTAGGAGGAGTGCCAACTTGAGATCGGTTATGTTCAAATAGCCGATCATTTGTGCGAGATGAGTATCGCTGAAAGACGTGACGACCTTTGGATCGGCAATAACAAGGTCGTCTATTATCAGG
>JAYVPE010000026.1:0-2885 GCA_043757575.1 Pirellula sp. | reverse complement strand
AGGATACTCGAATCGATCTGAATCGGGCTGGCACACCGCTTCTCGAAATCGTTTCCCAACCAGAGCTTTCGAGCGCAGAGGAAGCGAAAAACTACCTCACCGAGATGCGTCTATTGATGATGTTTTTGGGCATTACGGACGGCAATATGCAAGAGGGCTCACTTCGCGCTGACGCAAACGTAAACTTGCATCTACAACGCGATGGCAAAACTATTGCAACACCGATCGTTGAGATCAAGAACCTCAATAGTTTCCGTGCAGTGGAGCGGGCGATACTTTTTGAGTCCACCCGTCAGTACGCCGTGTTCCAAGAGACAGGACTTACTATCGGCCAATCTCCAAAACAAACGCGGGGCTGGAATGATGCTGCTGGCGAAACGGAAATGCAACGCGAAAAGGAAGATTCAGCGGATTATCGATACTTCCCTTGCCCCGACCTAGTACCAGTTGTTCTTACCGAAAAAGCGATCGAACTCGCGAAGTGTGCTGTAACCAAAACGCCCGCGACGGTTCGCAAGTCACTCATTGAAAAGCATTTGCTGAAGCCGAGCGAAGCCGAAGCTCTGGTCCAACAAGGAAGTGTTGTCATTGAGTATTTTGAGTCGCTATTGGAACAAGGGGCTTCGCCAAAGCGAGCTGCGTCCTGGATGTTGCAAGATGTCCTGCGGTATCTCAATGAAAACAATACCGAGATCGATTCCTATCCGATACATGCCGATTTGCTTGCGAAACTACTCGTCGCGATTGAAGGCGGACAACTGGATACGACGCGGGGAAAGGAAGCGTTGGTTAAGATGATTGCAGAACCAGGATTGTCTGTCGAAAAGGCCATCGAATCCCTTGGAATTGCTCAGGTCGATTCCAACGAACTGGAAACGCTTTGCAAACAACTGCTGGCGGAAAATCCTGGCGTGATCGAAAAGGTTCGAGCTGGAAATAGCAAAGCATTGGCTTCCTTGGTGGGACCTGCCAAAAAGAAAAACAAAAATGTGGATCCGAGACAAGTTCAAGAGACTTGTCAACGAATGATCGAGTCAGGAGCGTTTTAACTATGGTTCAGGTACCACTCGTTCCCACGTTGGAGCTTGGGAACGAGGTCAAAGCTTGGGAAATAAATCCATCACTAGTTCTCTTATTGTTTTACTGAAGTTTTCCTTTTGAAATAGGTATGGCTCATGGTCCTTCCAAGATTTACGTCGATGCTCAGTCTGTTTGTTGGCTTACTGATTTGCAGCCTCACTGTTTCGGGGCAAGAGCCTAAACTTGCTAGCTCGAAAGGAGAATCCACCGCATGGATCCAAACCTGGATCGATGCAAATTTGATAAAGTTAGTGGAGGACTACTGGTGGCTGCATGAAAATCCAGAACTCTCGTATCAAGAAAAGGAGACGGCTAAATACGTTGCTGCGGCTTGGACGAACGCCGGGTTTGAAGTGACTACCGGTGTGGGAGGGCATGGTGTCGTTGCCTTGATGAAGAACGGCTCGGGGCCAACTCTCATGTTGCGAACGGATCTCGATGCGTTGCCAGTGAGCGAGGCCACAGGTTTACCGAGAGCGTCCGCCAAGAAGACAACGCTCGCTTCGGGTGCGACAGCAGGCATCATGCACGCGTGTGGTCACGATGTCCACATGACCAATTTGATCGCGATAGGCCGGTTGATGGCCGCACACAAGGATCGTTGGCGAGGTACGCTTATGCTCATTGGACAACCTGCCGAGGAACGCGGTGGTGGTGCTCAAAAGATGCTGGACGACGGACTGTTTACCAAATTCCCGAAACCCGACTATGCGTTGGCGCTTCACTGCGAAGCAACCAAAGCCGCCACGGTAGCATTGCGAGAGGGATACATGATGGCGAATGTGGATAGCGTCGACATCGTCGTCAAAGGGCGTGGTGGCCACGGTGCAGCCCCGAATACCACTATCGATCCCATTGTTCAGGCGGCTGAGTTGGTGATGAGTTTGCAGACGATCGTAAGCCGCGAAGTTAAACCGACCGAACCTGCCGTCATTACCGTGGGAGCCATCCACGCTGGTACCAAACACAATATCATTAGCGACCGTTGCGATCTGCAGTTGACCGTTCGAAGCTACACACCGGAGGTTCGAAAATTGCTGATCGATTCCATCCATCGGAAAGCAAAAGCTATTGCCCAGGCTTATGGTGCCGAAGAGCCAATCATTTCGCTTTCAGATGGAACGCCGGCGCTTTTCAACAACTTGGAGCTAACCAAAAGACTTCGCGAAACGTTCGAAGCAACGATCGGAAAAGCTCGAGTCGGCGAGGCAGATCAAGTGATGGGGGGCGAGGACTTTAGCCAGTTCGGAATTGCTGGGGTGCCAAGCGTTATGTACCGAATAGGAACGATTGAATCCGGGCGATTCGACGCTATGCAGCGTCGCGGGCAAACAATCAGCCTGCATGCACCTGACTATTACCCAGATATCGATAAAACACTCCCTACGGCAATCCTAACGATGGCTGCAGGTGCGATTGAACTCTTGCAATGAGGAATGCTATCTTGGCACGGGTCGACTCTCTGGTTACTATCAATTCGAGAGCGTTCGTGTTCGACTAGAATCATTTACTAAAAGTCCAGATGGGGCATTTTACATGTTAAAAATCACAGCGATGGGCGTAATCATTTTAATGTCGGTTTCTTGGCTTCCGCTCGCGGAACTTCAACATACGGAGGATTCACTCAAAACCGTCAAAGAACGAATAGCTGAAAAGAAAGCGATCCTGGTCGATGTTCGCGAATTGGTTGAATGGAATGATGGCCATATCGAGGCGGCAGTACATCTGCCATGGAGAGATCTTCAAGAACAATTCGACGAAAAAAAGCTGCGAGAAAAACTGCCTAAGGACATGATTATCTATAC
>JAYVPE010000025.1:0-2888 GCA_043757575.1 Pirellula sp. | reverse complement strand
GTGGAAATAATCTCGCATACGGTGGGCGGTTCGGCCTGGGTCGTGAATCCCCACCGAATCGCGTTCCCAATGTTCCAATGCAATTGAGCAGTTTGGCCAATGCAAACCGCCCTTCCGGAGATTTCTTGACCTCGGTCGATTGGTCGATCAGTAGGCGTGCTTCGTTGTACTCAAGCTCCGACTTAGGAATTTGCCCTCGTTTCGCAAATAGAGTGAGTCGCTCGCTGTGAATCGCAATGATGGGCAATACAACTTCCGCATGATCCGGTTTCTGTTGGAGGATTGATCGAAACGCATCCAATGCTTTTTGATAGGAAAGATCCGCCTGATCCAGTTGACCGAGTTTAAGTTGGATATCGGCAACGCGTTGCCGTCCTATAGCTGCTTCCATGCGAAGGTCTTTCGAATTCTCTTCCGAGAATTGATCGAAGAACTCAAGCAACGACTCAAGTAAGGCCACGTCTGCTTGGCTCAGAGTCGCCCCTGAAAACTCTCCTAAATCGTCCTCCTCCAGGTCGCTACTAATGGCAATCGTACTGCCTCTTGAGGCAATGTTATGCGTGATTTGGTCGAAGGCTTTCATCGCAAGACTAAGGTTTTTTTCGGCTCTCGCTTGCTCTTGTTCGACCAGATTTAACGCACCGGTCTTTTCCGCGAGGTTCGTCTCGGCCCTCTCGAACTGCTTGCCAATTTCGCGAATGGAGTGTTGTTGCTGTCGATTCCAAACGCCGAGCAAGCTCGCAATCAAAACCAGTAATCCAAGGGTCGCTGCCGCGAGCGTCGCGATCGCAGGATTGCGTCTTGCCCATCGCATCAACATTTCAGTGCGTGTCGATCGTTTTGCCAGGATTGGCCGATCCTCGAGAAATCGATGTAGGTCTTCTTCGAATTCGCGGGCATGTTGGTAACGATCCTCCGGCATGTAAGCGCAGGCTTTGAGCGTAATCGTCTGCAGGTCAGGTGGGATGTTGGGCTGAATCGAACGAGGGTTGCGAATGATTGAGTTGCGTTCGGGATCAAGCAATCGTGACTTCGGAGACTCGATCGCGGGCTTCAGAGTTAACAACTCGAATAGTGTCAGTCCCAAACTGTAGATATCTACACGGGAATCCCCGGTGCCAGCAATCTGCTCAGGAGCCATATACCGGAGCGTGCCTAGGATTTCTCCGGTTTGCGTCTCCGCGTCAAGGTCCGTACGACGGGCCAAACCGAAATCGGTGATCCAGACGGTTCCTTCGCGATCGAGCAGTAAATTGGCTGGTTTGATATCGCGGTGCAGCACTCGCTGGTGATGTGCGTAGTGAAGTGCGTTAGCCGCGTTTGCGATCGTCCTGGCCACGTTGCGAAAGTACTCACGCGTTAGTTTCTGCTGATTCAAATCTTGCGGAGAATTTGCATTCCAAGCAGAATATTCGATCTCGGTTTGCGAAACAATGGTAGTTGCATCAGGCACTGCTTCTACCATCCCGGCCGTCTCGGCTTCACGCTGCCGTGTCTGTAGTTGGGAAGCAACAGTGTTAGCAGCACTCGTTGACGATGCAGCGACAGTAAATGGCGACACAGTCTCTGTCGTCGATTTGTTCAGCATCCAACGGGCGGCTTCACCACTGGGTGTCGATCCGGCTGCATCGTTCCGCAAGCATTCGATGACGTCATGCAGCGTCACGCCATCGATCAACTGCATCGCATAGTATTGCAAGCCGTGATCCTCGCCGATGCCATAGATTGGAACGATATTGGTGTGATGCAAACTGGCGGCAGCCTCCGCTTCGCGACGAAACCGTGCGTTGTGTTTGCTGTTGCCAGAGATCAAACGACTGATCACTTTCAAAGCGACGTGTCGATTCAAAGAGCGTTGGATAGCTTCGTAGACGACGCCCATCCCACCGCGGCCAATCTCTCGCACGATTTCATAGTCACCAAGAGCGTTCGGCTGTCCTGCGGCGACCGCCTTCCTAGAATTGGAATCATCGGCTCGTCGCTGTTGAGAGTCATTGATCGAAACACGTTCGACCAGAGCAATCGAGGGCAGTACCGATCGAATCAGGTCAGCGTGTTCTGGAAAGCGGAGGACGTATTCGTCAATGGTCGGCTTCTCGCCAGCTCGCAAGCGTTCCGAGTATTCCTCCGCGATGACTTCGACCGGATGCCGATCATCGGTTTGCTGGTGACTGCTCATGGCAACGGTCGTCTGGGCGGGATATGGTTGAGGATTTCGGAAAGTTTTGCGGCTGCACGCACATAGCGATTGCTCGCCGCCGTTGGAGAAATGTTTAGCACTTCGGCGACCTGTTGATTATTTAAGTGTTCAAAATGGCGCATGGCAATCACTTCGCGGTCGGTTTCGTTCATCGATTCTAGGGCGGATTGGAGTTGTTGGATTTCTTCTTCGCGAACCGCTGCTTGGCTTGGGGACGTAATGTCGTCCATCAAAAAACGAGCGATGGAGATGCTTGTGGTATGGCCGTACGGAGCAGAAGCCAAAGGCGTTTCTCGGTGCGCGTCCCGTTTTTCTCGCGTGTGCTTGCGATGGATATCGATAAGTGTTTGGAGAGTCTTTTGTCGGATCCACACAAAGAACGATACCGGTGATCCGTCGATGAATTCGTTGATGCGACGCGAGATTTCGAAATAAGCATCTTGAAGGACATCCGCTGGATCGACTCGGCTTCGAAGGAAAGGCGCGATTCGAAAAGAGATAATGCGTTCGAGCTTTTCTTGGTGAATGGCGAGCAGATCCGCCAAGGCTTTTTGGCCACCCTCGACCAAAATAGCTCTTTCTTCGGATATCGAATGCTCGTGCGAATGGTCCATTTATCAAACCGATCCCTGCGAAATTCATACGTCAAGCTTCAGCTGCGGGCGATAGTCGAGCCCTATCAAACTCC
>JAYVPE010000024.1:0-2889 GCA_043757575.1 Pirellula sp. | reverse complement strand
TGCACCGAAGCGCCCCACTCTAAGTCGTTGAGTCGTGTCGAGATATGGCTAGTGATTTACGAAAGTTGTGAAGGATTGGAGTCTTTCACCAGAGACCCTATCGGGTATTGGGACTCTCGAAATGTATATCAATGGGTTGTCGGAAATCCTGCGACTTACATGGATCCGAGTGGACTTGCGTTCACTGACCCAGCGGGAAATTCTTGTGATGCGGCGAAGACATGCAAGCTTTTTGTATGCGGCTGGTGTGGTGACAAACACCCTGTTTTGCAATGGATAAACGGTGAGCCGTTGTCTACTGGTCATGGATCAATTTGTTGGAATTGTAATTTTAGTTTCCCGCCAACAGGGGAAGATCCAGAACGACTTCCGGACGAGCCACCTTTCAATCGATTGAAGCCACTTCCATGGAAATCTGGGTGTCGAGGAATGTGGCAGGATGGGATCCGAGACGACTGGGAGCATCAAAAAGAGAACTGCACTCATTCATCAAGTCCGGTTGATGTTTGTCCAGAGACCTTGGTGAAAGCTGGTGAAGCCATGCAAGACCCGAAAAACAAGTGTAATTGGGTGCTGGTTCCAGATGAGTCAAATCCCAAGGAAGCTAACTGTATGTCCTGGGCTTGCAGAGTACTGAAGGATTCAGGAATGCCCATTCCAATTTTTTATGATCCGTACGTCTTTTGCCATGACAAAGAAAACGTTGTGCCGCGAAAGAAGAAACGTTGATGAATTTTATATTTCGGACATGCAACCTATACGTAGCCGTTGCAGTTTTATTTTGTATTTTCTGCGGCGTCTGCACTTCACAATTGCCAACGACGAGAGCTCAACCAACTCCTTTCAGTGGATTGTTGCCGGACGGAGACGCGAGATTATTCGTTGCTGCATTTAAGGAATCAGCGTGTATTCAAGATCTAAAGCGGATCACGATTGGCTCGGTTCAAATCAAGTATTTTGTTTGTCCCAAGACGCTTACTTTGGTTCGGGTTAACCTTGCCTTCAGTTTGGATAAGTCACGCTATACGTTTTTGTTGCAAGCAGTTAAGGACGCGGAACCGACGGTAGATTTTCACGAGGTTTCTGGAGAGAGTTTAAAGCAGTGCGGGATTGACCCGGAGGCAATTTTTCTCGTTTTGTTTCCGCCAAGTGTGTCTATTGGCATGGGCGCAACCATCGGGCCGATTGTGGATATTCGCATCCAAGAAAAGCAAATGCACTCATTTCGCGTGGGTCTCCTAGAGGTTTTGAAAGAAGAAAATCGGGTCAGGTCTCGCAAACCGGATTAACGGGTCCAAACTTCGTTAAGATCAGACTCGTGATTCGGGGGAACTACGTTGGGGTCAAGCCCTGTTTTCGGTTTTCGCGGAACCGACAAAAGGGGACGCATCTCAATTCGCTTCTTTGATCGCCGGTCCGCCACAACAACCGAAGGCGATTGGTCCCTTCCGGCGAAACGAGTACCGGCCTCTTGATGTTGTTGCTGGGGATCGATGGTTGCGATCAAGCAATCTGATGTACTCGATTTGCCTTCGCGTTGAACAGGTGGCGACACAATGGCTTCGAACGAATAGATAACGACGGTCGCCACCGCATCGACGCGCACTTGGATCGAAGTTGCCCGCTGCAAGACGCACTTGTGGCCGCTGGTCTGTCGGTAAGGCAAAGAAGTGCAAATGCGAGAGCATGGACGCCGAGCTTTGACCGCCGTGGTGGCATGGAAGCCAGTTTGGTTGGCAATCGGCACGAGAACGGACAGACTCAAAGCACCATTCCATTTCAAGCAATCGTTCAGTGACATGCTATCGAAGTAGTCCTTGCTCCAGTGAAGCCGATGCCAACCAAACCGAGGCGTTAAGCCGAGCCACGGCGAGCGAAGGCGGAGCACGAACGGCGGTGATGAGTGATGATGATGGAAGTGAAATGCCACACAACCGAAGCCAATTGCGTCAACGCGCCAACAACGTTCCTAATGGATTCTTTCTTCATCATCGCGATTCATCCCCGTGTGTCTGTAGGCATGGATGCCGTAGGACCGTGCGACCGCCGTAGCCAGGACAGGATGTCCGCGTGGGTTCCGATGAGACAGGAAGTCGAATTCCGATTAAAGAGGGCCGTAGCTCGGGCCCCCAAAGGCCCGAGCGGGATGGGCCAGCCCTGTTGCAAGGCGGCGGCGGAGCGTTGATGTTCGGCGGTCCAGCGGGCCAGGGCCAATAAGAAAATCCATTCACTCAAAGCAAATCAAGAATGTAGATTGGGTTCAGCCATTCCGCCGTACATCAAAAGCGCAGTTCCGCCCGCAAATGAATGTTCAGAAGTGGCGATAGCGGCCCCGATGGAAGCACATGCCCCGTTTGAACCTTGGCTATTAGACGTTGAGAACTTCCGGCAGGATGGCTGCTTCGGGTGCGAGCCAACGCAAGCGAAGTCCAAGCTGCGAACGAATGAGGCACTGCGAATGAGAGAGTTGCGCAGGACGCAGCGAAGAACCTTGGCCATTAGACGTTCATGGTTCCCGGCCTCGATCGCACAGCGGCAAAGCCTTACCAGAGCCGCCGCAAACCAGCGGCAGCCGATTGCGACTTGCTAAATGACTCACTCAAAGCCAGCTTGTCGCCTCAAGAAAAGCCACATGTTGGTTCTGGTTGATGAGTCTCGCCGTTGGATTCGCTCAGCGTCCAAATCGAGATGGCCTTGTTAACCAACGGGATGAGCCTTGCTCGCAACCAGCCAAAGCGGGAATCGATTCAAGAAAACCTTAATGGACCCGGAAGGAATTACATTCAAACTTGCTTGGATGGTAGCGGACTGACTGGAGCCGGAACGTGTATCTCTCACCCCGGCGCAGCGATAGCGGAGCGCATGGAGATACATGTTCCGGCGCAGGGA